>NZ_JARXHW010000220.1:0-554 GCF_031127805.1 Thalassobacterium maritimum
GGAGTCCACGATGCGCCGATCAAAGGTAAGCGCCGTGCGGTCGGGCATTTTTACACTCTGAACTATCGCACGCATGCCTTGACGCATCTGACCGCAGCAGACCTTCAAGGAGGGCGCAAGAAATGCGAGCACGACATGCATGCGCTCAAACGGATGAGTTCCGGGCAGTTGCGTCAGGGAGCGGCCAAGGGGCGCCAGGTTCTTTATGTTTGGGACTGCGCCGGCACCGATATGCGGCAATGGTATAAGTGGAAGCAGGCTGCGGGCGTTTACTTCCTAAGCCGCGCTAAGGACCTGATGAAGATCACTTGCTTTGGCGAAATCGAGTTCGACCGTGAAGACCCCATCAATGCGGGCGTGCTCGCCGATCAGCATGCGGCCACCGAGACAAGCGGAGTGATGATGCGATACATTCGTTACCAATGCCCACGCACCGGCACCGAATATGAGTTTATTACCAACCACATGAAGATACGACCCGGAGTGATTGCATGGCTGTATCTACGACGTTGGGATATCGAGAAGACCTACGATACCTTCAAAAACAAGCTCTC
>NZ_JARXHW010000221.1:0-548 GCF_031127805.1 Thalassobacterium maritimum
ACGGTAGACCGTGTTTTGAGTATGTCAATGGGCAGCCCTTTGGAGCCTGGGACGTATTATGTCGGCATTTATAATCAGAGTTCTAGTGAAGCTTGTGCGTTCACTTTTCAGAGTCGTGGCATTGGCAGCGGGATGAGCTTGGATGTGGTGGATGTCAGCCCCGGATCTGATGCGGTGATCAATGGCTTAGGCGCACGTGAGCCAGCATTTTACAAATACGAACTGACGACTCCAGTTAGCGGCTGGCAGTTCGAACTGGATTTTGGTGCCGCGAGTCCAAATGGAGAGGGCATGTTGGTCTTACGTGAAGGTTGGTTGCCGATGACTTATAACTCTCATAGTGGCTCTTACGCGAGTCCTTTTAACTCGGCTGCACAAATTGGCCAGCTCACTAGACAAACAGTGTTGGAGATTGAGGGGCAGGAACGTTTTACCTTGTTGCCTTATAATGGCGAGAGCGAGATTCCAGCGGGGACTTATTATGCTGCGGTGATAAGCGAAGGGAACAGCCCGGAGAGCACCAGTCGTATCGGTACGGGCGCGGTGGA
>NZ_JARXHW010000222.1:0-546 GCF_031127805.1 Thalassobacterium maritimum
ATCGGTCGAGTGGTGGAATTGGCAGACACGCATGATTAAGGGTCATGTGCCGCGAGGCGTGAGGGTTCAAGTCCCTCCTCGACCACCAGGCTTCGCCTGGAACTTGTTCCAGCAAACGAAGCCTGTCGCGGCGTAACGAAGTGTAGCCGGACTCCTAAGCTCCAAGCAGACTACGCCCGGGCAAGCCAGTTAGCAACTCGAGCGACAGACAGGAGTGTCTGTCTTACGTAAAACAGGCGCCCCGCCTGTCCCCCTAGCGCAACTCAAGCGACAGACAAGAGTGTCTGTCTTACGTAAAACAGGCGCCCCGCCTGTCCCCTAGCGCAACCCAAGTGACAGACAAGTGTCTATGCGCCTCTCCATTCAGCGAATCATAATAAAATATCGAATTGATACGATTTATGGTTGATCTATCCAAAAACACACCTATCACCTTCGAACTTCGCTACGGAAACGTAGTCCATCGGTCGAGTGGTGGAATTGGCAGACACGCATGATTAAGGGTCATGTGCCGCGAGGCGTGAGGGTTCAAGTCCCTCCTCGACC
>NZ_JARXHW010000223.1:0-534 GCF_031127805.1 Thalassobacterium maritimum
ACCACTGCGCGACTCAACTGAGGAGCCCTGTGCGGGAATACCGCACGCAGGGATCTGCAAGGGGACTGCCCGGTAACGGGCAGTTCTACCTTAATAGGTAATAGAAATTAAACATGAAACGAAACCAAGTCCTATCAATATTGAATAAAGCCCTATTCATGGTCTGTCTGTTTTCGATCATCACAGGCGTAGCGGCATCAATTTTCGCATTATGGGGAATAATTGAAAATAAAGAATTAGCGACTCGGCTCATTCTAAGCAGCGTCGTGTTTTTTCTAGGCGCAGTTGGAGGGTCGGCAGCCATCGGATGCTTTAAAAGTAATCAGTATGCTTGGACACCAGAGGAAGTCATCGAGGATTTGGAACCGAAGGAAAAATCCAAAACCTAACCAGTCGCTTCTGGACAACGCCTTACGGCGCGCCAGAGCTCCACGTTGGATAAGTAAAATGAACAGATTCCGTCCTATAGTTGCTCTGGTCTACTTAATGATCCTATATCGGGCAAATCTAGTAGAAACCCTTCCCGGGGATACC
>NZ_JARXHW010000224.1:0-531 GCF_031127805.1 Thalassobacterium maritimum
AGCAGCCATTTAAAGCCCTTCGAGAAATCGGAGGGCTTTTTTGTTGTCTGGATTGCTGGAGATAATGAGGATTCAGACATGTATTTCGTCTACGTATTAGAGAATACAAGTGGCCGTCTATACATCGGGCATACCAACGATGTCGCTCGCCGAATCGAAGAGCACAATTCACCTGAGGGTAAAGGCCACTTAGGCAAATACACCCATCGCAACGGCCCGTGGTCTTTGTTGGGTTTTGAAAAGTTTGAAACACGCAGCGAAGCCATACGGCGCGAAAAGCAACTCAAGTCATGGAAATCCCCAAAGAAAGTTCGAGCCCTATTCGATCCCGGGCGGTAGAGTCCCGACAAAGTCGGGATTAATCACTTGGTCGCTGGTTCGCCTGCCCCGACTTGTCGGGGATCCCAGCGTGTCCGCCTGTCCCGACTTGTCGGGAAGCAGCCATTTAAAGCCCTTCGAGAAATCGGAGGGCTTTTTTGTTGTCTGGATTGCTGGAGATAATGAGGATTCAGACATGTATTTCGTCTACGT
>NZ_JARXHW010000225.1:0-521 GCF_031127805.1 Thalassobacterium maritimum
CGTGAAGCACTATCGCGACTGAAGCGCGGAGCGCGAAAGGAGTTGATAGGTGCGACTGGATAGGTCCTGTTCATTTTCGTTCATGCGTTGGCCCCCATGAAACCTGAATTTGTGGCAAGCCACAAAACTAAAATCGCCCACAATTGAGCGACTAAAAGCAGCTGGATCAATCTGAGTCGAAGCTTTCCATTTTGTTCATTTCCTTTGATTGCTTTGAGCGCCATCAAAGGCCCGATGACGGCGATGATTATAGGAGACAAAGGAGCCAGTTGACTGAGTTCTCTTCCTCGAACGAGTAGGTTGAAAAAAGTCGAATAACCGAGAACCACCGGAGGAATGATACCGGAGAATAAAACGATTCCTCGAAGAGGAACTCTCTTCCAGAATGCCAGCATCGAAAGGGGGAGGCAGGCTACAAAGCCTCCAAGTAGGAAAACCATGAGTGCTCCATCGGATACTGCGATGACGTCTAAGACCTTATAGACTAGTGTCTCGAAGAAGTTCAATTTTCTTACCTATCG
>NZ_JARXHW010000226.1:0-517 GCF_031127805.1 Thalassobacterium maritimum
ATTCAACACCGCGAGCTGGCGAGCACACGGAACCGAGCCTAAAGGACTCGGCTACGCTAAGCACGACGCAGAAACGTGGCGGAGCTCTTTAGACCCCGTTTGCGCATGAGCGGCTAATCCACACCGCGAGCTGGCCAAGCGCACGGAACCGAGCCTAAAGGACTCGGCTACGCGGAGCATGACGCAGAAATGTGGCGGGGCTCTTTAGACCCCGTTGACGCATGAGCGGCTAATCCAACCCGCGAGCTGGCCAAGCGCACGGAACCGAGCCTAAAGGACTCGGCTACGCTAAGCACGACGCAGAAACGTGGCGGGGCTCTTTAGACCCCGTTTGCGCATGGCGGCCATTCCACACTGCGAGCTGGCCAAGCGCACGGAACCGAGCCTAAAGGACTCGGCTACGCGGAGCACGACGCAGAAATGTGGCGGGGCTCTTTAGACCCCGTTGACGTATGAGCGGCTAATCAACACCGCGAGCTGGCGAGCACACGGAACCGAGCCTAAAGGACTCGGCTAC
>NZ_JARXHW010000227.1:0-515 GCF_031127805.1 Thalassobacterium maritimum
TGTCCAATCGCAAACGCGTGCTCTGCTTGCACTTTGGCGATAAAAGAACGTCCAGTCGGAGTGTTTAAATAGAGATAAGTTTCGGCGCCCATCGGTTCGGCTACGTCGATGATCGCGTCGATGCTGGTTGCGCTCTTATCGGCGGACACTTCGATATCCTCAGGACGCACGCCGAAGACGGCAGGCTTGCTACCTTGTTTCTTGGCGGCAGCGATCATGTGACCTTCGAGTTTGAGGGTGAAGGCGGCTCCGCCGTCGGCGGCCTCTTCAACGAAGTATTGACTGCCGTCTTTATCAACGCAGTTGCCGGGGAAGAAGTTCATGGGAGGCGAGCCGATGAAGCCTGCCACGAACATGTTTTGCGGGTCGTTGTAGAGTTTGAGTGGCTCGTCGACTTGCATGATGTTGCCGTCTTTCATTACGCAGATGCGGTCGCCCATGGTCATGGCTTCCACTTGGTCGTGGGTGACGTAGATCATGGTGGCGTCCAGGCGCGCGTGCAGGCGGGAGATCTC
>NZ_JARXHW010000228.1:0-498 GCF_031127805.1 Thalassobacterium maritimum
TTCTCTTAAGACGAGGATCATAAATAATGAAAAGACGACAATATACCGCAGAGTTCAAGAAGGATACAGCGTATCAGATAATCATCGAAGGAGTCGCCGTAAAAGAGCTTTCGGCTCGATTGGGAGTGCCGATCAGTCAGCTTTACCGCTGGAAGGCAGAACATATCGAGGAGATGGAGGCGAACAATCCTGCGGCTGCCCCGAGCCCGAAGAAGATGGCAGCTGAGATCGACGAGCTTCGCAAGGAGCTGGCAAAGTCCAAGCGGATGAACGAGATTCTAAAAAAAACAGTTGGTTTTTTCAGCCAGGATTAACGATGAAATACGAATTTATCGAGATCCATCAGGCCGCTTTTAAGGTCAGTGATATCTGTGAGTACTTTGAGATTAAACCAAGTGGTTACTATGCCTGGAAGAAGCGAGAACCCAGCGCTCGAAGTATTGCCGATGCTGAACACGCAAAACGTATCGAAGAGCTCTATGAGGCATCCGATAAGCG
>NZ_JARXHW010000229.1:0-491 GCF_031127805.1 Thalassobacterium maritimum
CCAGACGACACAGACAACCCATTTAACCCGCCCGTAAAACTCTAAAAATCAACAGGACGACTGAGCCCACAGGATGGGTGTCTGGTCTCAACGATGGGTGAAAAATTAAATGAAGATGCTCAGACGATTGATCTACACCGCGTTGATGACATTCATCTGGGCTCTGCCGGTTACGATTATCGTGAACCAAATGTTCAAGTGGAGAGGCGCAGTCGCGGACAGAATAACAGAACTCCTATTTCTGCCCTTCCTCTTTAGCGCTGCAGGGATGATGTTCTGGATCTATTTTAATTTTGATGAAGAAAGGGAATACTCAAGATTTGCACTGGCAAGTATCGGGATTATCACATTCTTCTCGGCTCTCGTGGCATTTCCCGCAGTCTCCTAGGAAGACCCATCCAGACGACACAGACAACCCATTTAACCCGCCCGTAAAACTCTAAAAATCAACAGGACGACTGAGCCCACAGGATGGGTGTCTGGTCTCAACG
>NZ_JARXHW010000022.1:0-74388 GCF_031127805.1 Thalassobacterium maritimum
CAGGATAAGAAGCGAATCCAGAGAACCAGTTCTAATTACGGTCCTAGAGAGGGCACTTTGAATTATGCAATGGCATTGCGACTTGTCACGCCCGCGTTGTGATGGCTTCTGCGGATCGGCGGGCGTGACCAGTCGCGCCCCTACCGATCGACCCAGGTGCTCCGCTAGCGCTAATCACGTAACAAGCGAAAGACCTCGCGCAGCTTGGCGGGGTCTTTGATGCCGGGCTGGCTCTCGACGCCGCTGTTGATATCGAGATGCTCGGCCGTCGTCGAGGCCACTGCGGAGCTGACGTTGTCAGGCGACAAGCCGCCAGCGAGCACCCAATGCGTCTGCGGGTGGGCTGCTTGGAGCTGATTGAAGCGTGCCCAATCGCCTACTTTTCCAGTGCCTCCGACTTGATTCTTTGCGAAGGTGTCGATCAAAATGCTGTCGGCATAGTCTAACATCGCGACGGGGAAGCAATCTTCCGGCGCCATGCGAGGTGCCAACCAGAGTCGCTCACGCCCGACCAACTGCGACCATGCGCGAAGCGTTGCCGTGTCTGTATCAACGGGACAGTGAATCTGAAAATAATCGAAACCGGCATCGCGATAGCGTGCCAAATCCGCTGGATCGGTGGCGACGTCGACCATCACCCGCTTGCCCACCGGCACGCGCGATGCGAGTTCACGCGCGCGCTCAAGACTAAGCCCGCGCGGTGATTTCGAATACATGATAAAGCCGCAGTAATCTGCCCCGAGCGAAAGCGTCAAATCGACGTCTTCCTCTCGGGTCAGACCACAGACTTTAATTTGGAGCGTGCGCGCCATGTATTCTTGTTAAAATAAGCGTCTCTCGGAGCGAGACTTACTGACCGATCTTAATCAGCTCGACATCGAAGACTAAGGTGCCTGCAGGTGCACCGCCTTGTGGCTGGTCGCCATAAGCGAGCTTACCGGGAATCCAAAAACGGCGTTTTTCGCCTTCAACCATAAGTTGCACCCCTTCTGTCCAACCGGGGATCACTTGGTATAGACCAAAGGTCGCTGGAGAGCCACGCATGACGGAGCTGTCGAACATTTGACCGTCGGTAGTCCAACCACTGTAGTGCACGGTCACCATATCTTGCTTGCTTGGGTGCTGGCTACCTGTGCCGGCAGAGAGCACACGCGAAGCGAGGCCGCTTTCACGAACTTCGGCGTTGGCAGGCACGGATGCGACATCTTCAGGCACCTTGGGGGGCTCTGGTGCTTTTTCAATACCGAGCAGCTCGACATCAAATACAAGTAAACCGCCTGGACGGCCGCCACCTGGGTTTTCGCCATAAGCGAGCTCTGCGGGAATCCAGAAGCGGCGTTTCTCACCGACAACCATCAGCTGCAGACCTTCGGTCCAACCCTTGATCACGCGATTGAGCGGGAAGCTAGTGGGTGAACCGCGCTTTACAGAACTATCGAACATTTGGCCGTCGGTAGTCCAACCGCTGTAGTGCACGGTCACAGTATCGGCCGCTGCAGGTGATTCAGCGCCGGAGCCTGCTGTCAATACACGCGAAGCGAGACCAGAAGCGGTGACTTCTGCGTCGGATGGAACGGAGTTTACGTCTTTAGGAGTTTCTAACATAGAATAGGTATCGTTTTCGGACGCGCTAGAGGTCAACGGAAAAGCGTAAAAGGCGCAAAAGACGCCCAGTAGCGTCGCGTTGAATAAGAAGAGGCGGTTCTTTGTAGGCTTCATAAATAGAATGGATGCGGTGAATAAAAAACAGCACCATTGTGTGAGTCTGACTCAATGGCAAATGTATGCGAAAAATATTACATAGATTCTTTTTAATCAGCGCCCCGCCCCACTCAGCGATGGGACGATACCAATCGATTTCAAACGATTCGAATCTTTCTGATAGACTCGCATCGAAAATACTGATTACTCAGAATGTGTAAACGCAATGCCTACAAGACGATACAAATTGCACAAAACCTCACGTCCTTAACATCTGCTATGCACAGAAAGACACCCCCTTCAGAATGTTGAGCGCCCGACTACCCCGTTTCAAACGCTTGACTAAGGTTTATGCCGACGCGAATCCCTTTATTCGGCTTCAGGCGCGGCTATTCCTAGGGCTCAATTGCCTACTCATCGCACTCGCGGTACTCAACCTAAGTCGATTTTTTTGGTTTCAACCACCACAGTTGGGCATACGGATCGGCTTCAATCTGATGATTCTAGTTGCCAGCTTGATTGCAGTCGGCATCGCATCGCGAGGACGATTAAAATTCGCAGGATCGATTCTAGCGCTCACATTGGTGCTGCCCATACACACGATCCTGCTAATGATGCCGGCAAACCTGTTCCAAGAGCCCTTGGGGGCTGCTTTTCAGCTCTTTGTGTTCGATATCTTTCTATTGTTTCTAACATTAATTTTCGCACACAAACGCAGTGCAGTGGTCTGCTTCGTCTTTATTTTACTGGGTAATATCAACCTCTATTATAAAACCCTGCAGAGTGAGCCAATCGCCGGCAGCTTAAACTTTGCCGCTCACAGCTTAGCGCGCGATGGCATGCTTGCTTTCGTATTTTTCTTTGTCGCAGGCGTGATGCTGGTCGCCATTTTGCAAGCGACTGCGAAGCGCAGTGAAAAAGCACTCGCAGCGGTGGAGTCCATGAATGAACAGCTGGAGACCCGTGTCCAAGAGCGCACCCAGGAACTGGAAGCAGCTAGCAAAAAAGCTCACGCAGCCACACAGGCCAAGAGCGAATTTCTAGCGACCATGAGTCATGAAATCCGCACTCCACTCTTTGGCATCATTGCACATGCGGAACTGCTCAAAGATAAGAATCATAATTTCTCAGAGGAAAACATAAAAGATATCAATGCAATCGCCAACTCCAGCGACCTCCTACTCAGTCTGATTAATGACGTCTTGGACTTTTCTAAGATCGAAGCCAACCAGCTCAAGCTGGAAGCGCACACCTTCTCCCTCCAGCAGCTCATACAAGACTGCCTCGATTCTGTCACGCCCAACGCGACACAAAAAAAATTGTCGCTCTCTGACTCCACCCATGCGCAAGAAGAGTTATTTTTGTCAGGCGATAGCATGCGACTCAAACAAGTGCTCTTAAACCTCTTGAGCAACGCCATTAAATTCACAGCGGAAGGTGGATCAGTCACTTTAAACGCTCAGCTAGCAGAGCTAAAATCCAATCAAGCACAGGTCAATTTTTCAGTCGAGGATACTGGCATCGGCATGGTCGCAAGTGCGCAAGACACGATCTTTAACCGCTTTACACAAGCGAACAGCTCCACCACCCGGCAATATGGCGGCACCGGCCTAGGGCTCGCGATCTGTTATCAATTAGTCCAAATGATGGGAGGCCAATTATCCGTAAAGAGTCAACTCGGCCAAGGCTCCACTTTTGCATTCCAGCTCAGCTTTCCTGTCATTCCACAGGCCCCGGTGGCCGTGTCCCCTTCAAGCGGCAACTCGAGCGCCAACTATAGCCATTTTGAACAGCACATTTTAGTCGCCGAAGATAACCCGGCCAATCAATTCATCATCCGGCGCCAACTCGAATCTCTCGGCTGCACATGCCAAATAGTAGGCAACGGTGCCGAAGCGCTGGAAGCGCTGACTCAGGATGCCAATTTTGATCTAATCTTGATGGATCACCACATGCCGATCATGGATGGCCCGCAAGCGGCCCAAAAGCTTCGCGCATGGGAACAACTGACATCCCCCACGCAGCAACAACTCACAGCGAGTAAACTACCGATCATCGTGTTCACGGCCAATGTCATTGATGAGGATCGTTTTTCAGAAGACTACCCGCACATGACAGATTTCCTAATCAAGCCGCTTAAAATACAGCAATTACAAGATATGTTGCTCAAATATCATACAGCAGCAGGGCAAGTTTTGAGCTAACTCTCGCTGATGACCACAGAGGCGGCAGATATTTGTATCGCCCCGCATATACAACATTGCCAGCGGCATGCGGGCAAGCTATCGTGCCCCCGATGAAGCTAGCACAAGGACAAATTTGGAAGACCTCACCGGACGTACATAGCCATGGCGGCGATGCGGTCTACCTACGCATCGTAAAATTGGAACGTCTCGCGGTGACGTATAAAGAAATGCTCGAGCCCAACACTAAAGACGGCACGCACAAAGACACCACAAAGAAGATCTTTTGTCGCTTGATTAAGAATGCCGAACTGGTCAGCGATGAGCTGTAAACACTGAGCGCGACTACTTTAAACGTTTTTAGTCAGACTTCAGAATGCAGATCCAACGTGGAGAGATTTTCACCCGAACCATGACCGGGCGTTGCCCGAACTGTGGGCATTTTGGAATTTTCAAAAATTGGTTTCGACTCAACAAGCGCTGCCCCAGTTGCGAGATGGAGCTAGAAAAAGAGGAGTCCGGATTTTATTTTGGAACCACCTCGATCGGCTACGTGCTGGCGATTGTCATAGTGATTATCCCCGTTTGCATACTCGTCGTCATGGACATGCTCAACATGTGGCTGGGCGTCGCCATCGCGATCCTAGGCTCGACCTTGTTGTGCACCCTGCTCTACCCGATCATGCTCTGCTGGGTGATCATGCTCTACTATGTGGTCCAAGCAGAAGAGCTGCCCGAAAACCAGAAAAAGTAAGTATGCCAGTTCAGTTTAAACATCGTAAGACAGGTGCCCCACCTGTCCCAACATGTGTGAAAGAAGCAGAAAACACACTATTGCCGGCCCAAGCATGGCAGGCGATTGCGGAGCAGCACCGCCAACGCGCTGAAAAATGGACGACCCCCTACCGTGCACGACGGGCCGCACGGCAGATGCACCCAATCTATGACTTTCTATTCATCTACTATCGCAACAAGCCCTCCCAACTCGAGGCCTGGCACCCGGGCCTAGGCATCGGTTTGCAAGAGGCGCCGCTCGGCGATACGTATAAGTCAAAGCACTACAGCTGCCGGAATGGGATCACACGCTTGGATCCGACGCTGATGACTGATTCGACGCGCCACCGCATGGAGATGGTAGAGCGCCTCTGTCAGGCAGTCAAAGAACGGCCGCCCGCCTTTGGCTGCTTTGGCATGCACGAATGGGCCATGGTTTACCAAGGAGATGCCGACGGCGAAGTTCGCCATGGCGAGCGCTTGCCCTTGCGCCTCTCGCAACAGGCAACGGATGCCTACGTCCGCAGTCGGCCGATCCAATGTACTCACTTCGATGCCTTCCGTTTTTTCAGCCCCGGTGCGAAAGCATTTAATCGCATCCAACCGAGTAAAGACAGTCGCATAGAAAACGAGCAATGTGGCTGTCTGCACACCAACATGGACCTGTATAAACTGGCGGCTCAGTGTATGCCCTGGATCGGGTCAGAGTTGCTGTGGCAGTGCTTCCATTTTGCTGTCGGCGCGCGCCAGTTGGACATGCAAGCCAGTCCTTATGACTGTAGCTCACTCGGCTTTGAACCCGTCAAAGTGGAAACCCCCAGCGGCAAACTCGAATACGAGCGCCGCCAGCGCGCCCTGAGTGAGGCCGCACAGCCCTTGCGAGATGAACTCATCGCGCGGCTACAAGCAGTGCTGCAAACAGAATCGTAGCTCGATCAAGCTGCGCTGTCGCAGCACAGTGATTTTATATTCAAGCAATACGGCGGGCCTGAAGATGAGGCAGTGTAGCCAGATTCACTCCGATCGCTAGATCTCGAAATCGTGATCCTTCGCCTCGCCGGCACCACTGGGGATATGGATTTCGGCCACCATATCTTGAACATGTTGCGGGGCATCCCCGGTGAATGCTTTCACACTAAAGGCGACTGCAAAGTTGAGCAACATACCGACGAAGCCGATGCCCTCAGGCGTGATACCGAAGAGCAGTTGTTCATCATGCCCACCTAAGAATTGGAAGTATACGATGTAACCGATCGTGAAACTAATGCCCGCCAGCATGCCCGAAATCGCACCGACCTTATTCATCTTCTTAGAAAAGATACCGATCAACAAAGTTGGAAAAAACGAAGAAGCAGCGAGGCCAAATGCGAAAGCCACGGTCTTGGCGATGAAGGCCGAAGGCGGATTGATCCCAAAGTAAGCAGCCACCCCGAGTGCAATGAAAGAAGCCGCGCGCGCGTAATTGACCTCCTCGCGATCGCTCAAGTCGGGCTTCACGATCTTCTTCATCAAATCGTGCGAAATCGAAGTCGAGAGCACCAATAACAGGCCTGCCGCCGTCGACAAGGCGGCCGCGATACAGCCCGCCATCAGCAGTGCGATCACCCACATCGGCAAGCCAGCCATATAGGGATTGGCCATCACCATGATGTCATTACCAAACCAAAGTTCGTTGGGATTCGAGTCATCCGCTTTACTTGCCAGTAAGCGCTCGCCATGCAAGCCGATGCGCTGATTTTCGGGCGCATCATAGCTGGGATAGACGGGGCTTTTACTTTGAAACACAGTAAACGTGCCCGCCTCCGATTTGCCGGGGCCTGAATATTGAATCCGACCATCCCCATTTTTATCCACCCACGCCATTTGCCCCGTGGCTTCGAAATCATAAAACCATGCGGGCGCTTCGGTATAGGCGGTGCCGTTCAGCTTCTCGATCAAGTTCACTCGCGAAAAGGCGCCAATCGTAGGTGCGGTCAGGTAAATCACGGCGATAAAGCTAAGCGTCCATGCCGCCGAGCGACGCACCGAACGCACATTTTTAACCGTAAAGAAGCGCACAATCACATGTGGCAAACCGGCCGTGCCACACATCAGTGCTGCAGTGATACAAAACATATTGATGGTGGATATGTTGCCCGAGGTATATTCCCGAAAGCCAAGCTCGGTATTAATATTGTTGAGCTTCTGTAAAAAGGGCACCACCGGCTCGCTGGCGGTATAATCGCCAATCAGTCCCAATTGCGGAATGACATTACCCGTTAAAGCCATTGCAATGTAGATTGCTGGAATCGTATACGCAAAGGCCATCACACAATACTGAGCCACCTGAGTATACGTGATGCCCTTCATCCCGCCGAGCCCCGCATAGGCAAACACGATCGCCGCGCCGATGATCACACCAAAGGGGATGCTAATGCCGAACAACTGCGAAAACACCACGCCTACACCACGCATTTGCCCCATGATGTAGGTCATACAAATAAAGATCGCGCACACCACCGCCACACCCCGTGCGAGCTTGGAGTAATAACGGTCACCGATAAAATCCGGCACCGTAGCCTTACCAAACTTACGCAAATACGGCACCATCAACACGGTCAACAAGACGAAGCCCCCGGTCCAGCCCATCAAGAAACGCGAAGCATCGTAACCGCTGATCGCAACTGTGCCCGCCATCGAAATAAAAGTGGCCGCCGACATCCAATCGGCCGCGGTCGCCATACCATTGGCAAAGGGCGAAACACCCCCACCTGCTGTGTAATATTCTTTAGTCGATGCTGCCCGCGAACGAACTGCAATCGTGATATAAAGGGCAAAGCTCAGCCCAATGAAAATGAAATTAAGGGTATCTTGTGACATGGGGAAAAGTGGAGAAATTAGCTCTCTTCAGAGTAGCCATGCTTACGATCCAAACGATTCATTAAGCATGCAAAGATAATTAAGATGAGCACAAATCCGAGAATTGAGCCTTGCTGTGCCATCCAAAAGCCAAAGGGCGCGCCCCCCACCATCGGCGCATGCGCATCCAACCAATCGCGCAGTAAAATGCCCGCGCCAAAACTGATCGAAAACCAGACAGCGAGCAGACAGAGAGTAATTTTTAGACAGGCACGACGATGTGCGCGGGGGTGATCCACTTCCATATTCTTATAAGGGGTATTAGGAAAAGTGCAAATACTGCGATATTCTGTCCCACTTCCAAGAGTAAAGTTAGCTTTTATAATCGGCATACAAGTCAAGAAAGCTGCCGCCTCTATAATTACCGCTGGCCTATGGAGTATCCGACTGATTTGACATCACGGAACTGGGCGCACAGCCCATCACTTTTCTAAAAACACGCGAAAAGTGCAAGGGGTCTTCATAGCCCAACTCGTGCCCAACCGCTCCCACCTGCAATTGTCCATCGTGCAAAAGCAACCAAGCCGCACTCATTTTTCGGTGCAATAACACCTGATAAGGCGACTCTCCATGATACTTCTTAAAAATACGACACAGATACTCACTCGTATATCCAGACCGCTCAGCCAAATCAGCCAGCGTGTGTAAGCTTTTATACTCTCGCTGTAAGATCTGCAACGACAACTCATACACCTTGCGCGAGCGCGAACGGTCCCCTTGCGATAGGCCCAAGTGTCGAGCAATCAAAGCCATCAACACCTCCTCCAAGCTAGAAACAATTTTTGAAGTATGGGCATCGCTGCGCTGGCCTTGATCTAATAATTGGTCAAAAATCGGGACCACAGAGGTCGGATTGCCCAATGGGTACAGTCGCCCTGGCGTCAAGCCAGCCTCCCGCCACAAGTCGGGATACACCTGCCCGCTGCGCACCAGAAAGTATTTGCGAAAGGGGCGATCCTGATCATTTCCGAAATACTGCGGCACCCCGGGGCCGTAGGTATACACATCGCCAAATCGCAACTCCCTCACCTGCGCCCCTTCCCGATAAAACCCATGTCCGCCGACCACAAACTCCAGCGTCCAAAAGGGGAACTCATTGCGCTCGATGGTATAATCAGGCGTACACTCCTCATAGCCTAAAATAAAGGCGCGCTCATTGCCATCGGAGGGCCGTGGCAAGTTGGCGTAGCGCCCCTTCTCGACTTGGGAGGACAATTCTAAGGGAAATTCTTCCATCATGCAGACATTCAAATAATTTGATCAATAATATCCATATCTTGTCAGCAATCCCCCTAGCATAAAAGCTCAAAATATGTGATAGTTCACCTTCGTGACTCAATAAAGACTGACGACTCGAGCGTTATCATATAATATCCCCGAGTCTACGCGGTCTGATGACACATTCACCTCAAAATAATACATACACACTATGAGTAAGCACCCATTCCCATTTCCTAAAATTGGCATTCGCCCTACAATCGACGGTCGCCGTGGCGGCGTTCGTGAGTCTTTGGAAGACATCACCATGAACATGGCCAAGCGTGTCGCGAAGCTGTTTTCAGATGAACTACGCAACCTGGACGGCAGCGCAGTCGAATGCGTGATTGCCGACAGCACAATTGGTGGCGTGCGTGAAGCGGCCGCTTGCGAAGAAAAATTTCAGCGTGAAGGTGTCGGGCTCAGCCTCACAGTCACGCCTTGCTGGTGCTATGGCTCGGAGACCATGGACATGGATCCACATCGTCCCAAAGCAATCTGGGGTTTCAACGGCACTGAGCGTCCGGGTGCGGTTTACCTGGCTGCCGCCTTGGCTGGTCACACACAAAAGGGCATCCCCGCATTTGGTATTTATGGCAAAGATGTGCAAGACGCAGGCGATGACAGCATGCCCGAAGACGTCGTTATCAAGCTTTTGACCTTCGCACGTGCCGGTCTCGCAGTCGCTTACATGCGTGGCAAAGCCTACCTCTCCATGGGCGGCACCTCCATGGGGATCGCTGGCTCGGTCGTCGATTCCTCTTTCTGGGAAGGCAACCTAGGCATGCGAGTGGAAGCCATCGACATGTCAGAATTTGCAGGCCGCATGCGCAAAGGCACTTACGACCAAGCCGAATATGAGAAAGCCCTTGCTTGGGTGAAAGAAAATTGCCCCGAAGGCAAGGACTACAACAGCGAAGAAACCAAGCGCAGTCGCGAGCAACTCGATAGCGAATGGGAAGATTCGGTCAAGATGGCACTCATCGCTCGCGACCTCATGGTCGGCAACGACAATCTAGTCGAAGCGGGCTATGGTGAACAAGCGCAAGGCCACTACGCGATCGCCGCAGGCTTCCAAGGCCAACGCCAATGGACCGACCACTTCCCAAATGGTGATTTCATGGAGGCAATTCTCAACACTTCCTTCGACTGGAATGGCAAGCGCCCCCCTTACATCGTCGCCACCGAGAACGACGCGCTCAACGGCGCAGGCATGCTCTTCGGTCAACTATTGACTAACAGCGCACAGATCTTTGCAGACCTCCGCACCTACTGGAGCCCCGATGCGGTGGCTCGCGTAGCCGACGGATATCAGCTCGAAGGCAAAGCTGCCGACGGCCTACTCCACTTAATCAACTCTGGCCCCGCAGCACTTGATGGCACCGGCGATCAGACCGATGCGGACGGCAAACCTACGATGAAGCCCTTTTGGGAGATCACCGACGAGGAAGCCGAAGCCAGCCTCAAGAACACCACTTGGCACCCCTCGATCACCGAGTATTTCCCTGGTGGCGGCATGAGCACGCGCTTCAAGACCAAGGGCGGCATGAAGGCGACCATGATTCGCCTCAACCTCGCTGCAGGCCTCGGCCCTTGCCTACAAATCGCTGAAGGCTGGACAGTCGAGCTGCCTGAAAACGTGCACGACGCACTGGACGAGCGCACGAACCCAAGCTGGCCGACCACATGGTTCGCACCTCGCCTCACAGGCAAGGGTGCATTCAGCTCCGCCTACGAAGTCATGAACAACTGGGGCGCCAACCACTGTGTGATGACTGCTGGTCACGTGGGTGACCTCTACATCACCTTGGCATCGATGCTACGTATCCCAGTATACATGCACAACATCGAAGAAGAGCGTGTCTTCCGCCCCAGTGCATGGCGCGCCTTTGGCACCGCCGACCTAGAAGGTGCCGACTTCCGCGCCTGCCAGTCCTACGGCCCACTCTACAAATAGTCTGAACCGATAGACGTTTTTCAATATCCGCATGGCATCACTGCCATGCGGATATTTTGTATACCGCCCCTGGTTCAAAGAACCGAGACTACAAAGCACTACTATTTACGGGGAAAACGACGCGCACCGACCGCAACAAGCCCCATCATACCAGTAATCAACGCAAAACTGCTGGGCTCAGGAATCACGCTCCAAGTGCCAATGGCCCCTCCCTGAGAAGGCTGATAACCATTATTGATCAATCCAGTTGCACCAATGCTCGGAATTGCTGCAGCGAAAGCAGATAAGTTAATCGTCCCCACACCAGTAAACGCAGGCGCACTCGTGACAAATTCCTGATTCTCCCCACCAACCGTACTATAAATACTTAGATCATCACCCACCACCACGGCGCCATCGCCAAAAGCAAAGCTAACAGTTTCATTATAAGATAATGTTGTGCCACGGGCAGTCAGGTCGCCACCAATACTGACTGAATCAGTCAAATCTTGGGGTGACGTGAAAAAATCCTCCAAAGAGATACCCACAGCAAAGCCAACATCCCCTGTCGCATTAATCAATGAATGGTCCGTTTCACTGATCAATAAAATATTTGAAAGATCGCTAATATCAATCGTTAGATTTATCGCATGAGAGACTGTTGCGGACAAAGAAACTGAAGCGATTAGTGTTTTGGATAGCATACGCATTAGCAGCGTTTATGTCACAAATAAGAAGCCCTAGCAATTAAGTAACCTTCGCCGAAAAAAGGTTTTACAAATAATTCACAAACCTGTTTTTCGCCCCCACAATCAGCGCTGATCAAGGTCCACGCTGTGCAATATTTCCACGAAATTATTGACCAAGGTAGACTGTAAATTGCGCCGCCAGACGGCAGATAAAAAGATCTCCAAGTCGTCCCCATCTTCTAGGATCGGCTTTATCACTACCTGCGGAATGTCTCCAAAAAACCGGGGAAAGACCAGCGACACACCATAATTACCTGCCAACATAGTCATCATTAGTTCTAAGTTCGCCACGAACTTGAGCGGCTTATGATAAATGTTTCGCTCCGATAGAATGCTCTGCGTGACACGTCGGTGCAGGTCATACATGCCGGCTTTACCGATGCAGAAAATATGATCCTCATCAAAGTCCTTTAAGCTCACTAGATCTTGCTTCGCCAGTGGATGCTGCACACTCATCGCGATCCGCGCACGCGACTTCACCACCTGCACAGATTTAAACTCACGCGTCTCCCGCAAATTAGGATCGAAGGAAAAGCCCAAGTGCACGCTGCCCGCACGTAGCTCACTCATTAGATCGCGGTAGCCGATGTCGTGCAGACTCACATCCACCTTCGGATATGCGACCCGAAACCTGGATAAGGTGTCTGAAAGTAAGCCCAGCGACATACTGCCCAAACCCGCAATTTGTAAGTGCCCACGACGCCCCGCTTGCGCATCACGCGCCATTTCACGTGCCATATCAATGCGCTCCATAATGTCGCGCGCCTCTTCCAACAATACCACCCCCGCCTCTGTCAAACGCGTGCCACCAGTGTCTCGATCTAGCAGCTTCACACTAATTGACGACTCCAAATCCTTGATCTGCCGACTCAAGGCAGGCTGCGCAACGTTCAGTCGCTCAGCGGCTCGACGGAAATTCAGCGTCTCCGCGACTGCTATAAAATACTTCAAATGTCGCAACTCCATCCACAACTGATACCTAAACGGCATCAATCTGCAAACAACAAAGTAAGATCATTTTTCCAAATAAGCTGTATGTTATGCGGCTGCACACAATTCACAGCGATCCTGATCGCGCTGCACTAGTTCCCTTCGACAGCCTCGGCTCTCGGAGGGCTCTTATTTTATAGAAAATGAAAACACAGCCATCCTCCTTCCGTCCCTTCACGCGCATCGCGGTCTCACTCGCGCTAGTCGGCCAGTTGCTGGTGCTGAGCGCCTGTAACCAAGACGCGGATACGAATACCAGCAGCCAGGCATCAGCTGCCCCAGCGCTGCCCGTCAGTGTGCACCAGGTAGAAACCGAGCCCGTCACGCTCAAGCGCGAGCTCTCAGGCCGCACCTCCCCCCTGCGTATCGCAGAGGTTCGGGCACGGGTGAATGGCATTATAGAAAAGCGCCATTTCGTAGAAGGTGCAATGGTGCAGGCAGGCGAACTACTCTACCAAATCGATCCAGCGCCCTATCAGGCCCAGCTGGATGCCGCGCAGGCGAACCTTGAGCGCGTTGAAGCGAGCTATGCCTCGGCGCAGCAACAAGCGGAACGCTACAAAACCTTGGTCGAAACCAACGCCGTTTCACGCCAAAACTACGACGACGCCAACGCGGCCGCACTCGCTCTAAAAGCCGAAATCGCAGCGGCTAAAGCAAGCCTGAGAGTCGCAGAAATCAACCTAGGCTATACACGTGTGACCGCTCCCATCACAGGACGCATCGGTCAATCCGAAGTGACCGAAGGTGCCTATGTTCAGCAAGCCAGCGCCACCCTGCTCAGTACGATTCAACAACTCGACACCTTATATTTGGACCTCAATGAATCTGCTGAAGAAGTACTCCAACTACAAGAGGACTTAGCCACTGGAAAACTCGAAAATTCAAATAAAGAAAATGCGTCCATCGAAGTCATTTTAGCCGATGGCAGCCTCTACCCGGAACTTGGCTCACTGCAGTTTTCCGACGTCAGCGTGAACACCACCACTGGTACAGTCAAACTACGCGCCACCCTTCCAAACCCGGATGCCAAGCTATTGCCTGGCATGTTTCTACGCGCTCGCTTGATCGAAGGTATCGATCCCGACGCCATACTAGTGCCCCACTCCTTGGTCGGCCGCAACAGCAAGGGGCAAGCCACTGTATACTTAGTCAACGAGCAGAACACTGTCGAAGTACGCATCGTGGAAACAGATCGTTCAATAGGCAATGCATGGCTAATCACCGACGGCCTGCAAGCGGGCGAACGTATTATCAGCAACAATCTACAAAAGATTCGTCCTGGCATGGCGGTGCAGCCCCAAGCGGCAACGAGCAGTGACGCATCCAACGATGAGGCACCTACGGCATAATTCACACGCCGACTTTTATATTTAACAGAACATCATTATGGCCCGTTTCTTCATCGACCGTCCCGTGTTTGCATGGGTGATTGCGATCATTATTATGGTCGCAGGTGTGCTATCCATCACCTCTCTTCCAATTGCGCAATACCCTAGCATAGCGCCCCCAGCAATCAGTATTCAGGGTAGCTATCCAGGCGCATCGGCTAAAACTCTGGAAGATACTGTCACTCAAGTGATCGAGCAAAATATGAGTGGTCTAGACCACTTACGCTATATCGAATCCTCCAGTAGTTCGACCGGCAGTTTTGAGATCACATTGACCTTCAACTCCGAGGCCGACCCCGACATCGCCCAGGTTCAGGTGCAAAACAAACTCTCGTTAGCCACGCCGCTGCTGCCGCAGGAGGTACAACAACTTGGCATGAGTGTGACTAAATCGGTGCGTAATTTCCTAATGGTAATCGGCTTTCGCTCGAGTGATGGCAGCCTGAGCGCAGCCGACATCGGCGACTACGTAATTAGCAATATTAAAGAGCCGCTCAGTCGGGTGCAGGGCGTGGGCGAAGTCCAGGCCTTTGGCACACAATACGCCATGCGCATTTGGCTCAATCCAGATGCCCTCAACAACTACCGCCTAATGCCTTCTGACGTAGCCGCAGCAGTCAGCATCCAAAACGCGCAAGTCTCTGCGGGCGAACTTGGCAGCAATCCTGCCGTCGAAGGACAACTTCTCAATGCCACCATCACTTCACAGACTCGCTTAGAAACTCCAGAACAATTCGAAGATATACTGCTGCGCGTCAATCCGGACGGCTCACAAATTCGCATCAAAGACGTCGCCCGCGTAGAGCTGGCTAGTGAGAGCTATATAACAGCCTCTCGCTTTAACCAAGCCCCGGCATCGGGCATGGCGATCCGGCCAGCGACGGGCGCGAACGCACTTGAAACAGTTGAACTGATTCGCGCAAAAATAGCCGAGTTGCAACCCTTCTTCCCAGCCAGCTTGGAAGTGGTGTATCCACTCGATACGACACCTTTCGTGCGTCTCTCGATTCATGAAGTCGTTAAGACATTGGTCGAAGCTGTGATCTTAGTTTTCCTCGTGATGTATCTATTTTTGCAGAACTTTCGTGCCACGCTCATCCCTACAATTGCAGTGCCCGTCGTGCTACTGGGCACCTTCGGCGTGATGGCCGCAGCCGGCTTCAGTATTAATACGCTCACGATGTTTGGGGTGGTATTGGCGATCGGCCTACTGGTCGACGACGCGATCGTTGTGGTCGAGAATGTGGAACGCGTCATGAGCGAAGAAGGCTTGCCTCCCAAGGAAGCCACCAAGAAATCGATGCGCCAAATCACCAGCGCCTTGGTGGGCATCGGCATGGTGCTCTCGGCAGTGTTCATCCCGATGGCCTTTTTCAGTGGCTCCACAGGTGTCATTTATCGCCAGTTCTCAATTACCATCGTATCGGCCATGGCCCTCTCGGTGCTGGTCGCCATCGTGCTCACACCGGCCCTCTGTGCCACTATGCTGAAACCAGTCGAAGCGGGCCACAAACATGGCAAGCGTGGCTTCTTTGGCTGGTTCAATCGAACTTTCGAGTCCAATGCAGATCGCTACGAAAGCACCTTGCATTATCTATTACACCATAAAGTGAAAGCTTTCTTCATTTATGCGCTCATCCTCTGCGGACTGGTCTGGATGTATAAAGAAGTGCCCACGGGCTTCCTGCCCGACGAGGACCAAGGCATTCTTTTCGGACAGGTGCAATTGCCCCCGGGCTCCACTAAAGAACAAACTCTGGAAGTGCTTAAACGCATGGAGGAGCACTTTTTAGTGGACGAAGAAGAAAACGTCGAAGGCATGTTTGGCGTTACCGGCTTTAGCTTTTCCGGAAGCGGACAGAACCAAGCCTTCGCCTTCATACGCTTGAAAGATTGGGAGGAGCGCAGCCGCCCCGACCAATCGATTAAAGCCATTCAAGGGCGTGCGATGGCCAAATTTATGAGCTTTGATGACTCCTTCGCGTATGCCTTCGCGCCCCCCGCGGTGCTGGAACTCGGCACGGCGACAGGCTTCGACTTGCGCTTGACCGACAAAGCAGCCCTCGGGCACGAGGCACTCATGCAGGCGCGCAACCAATTACTCGGACTTGCCGCAGCGGATCCCAAACTCAAAAATGTGCGCCCCGACGGGCTCGATGATACGCCTCAATTCAATATCGATATCGACCAGGAAAAGGCCTCTGCCCTCGGGCTTTCGATTGCCGATATCAACGCCACCCTATCCACCGCATGGGGCTCCTCCTACGTGAACGACTTCATCGACCGCGGACGCGTCAAACGCGTCTACCTACAAGCGGACGCACAATACCGCATGGTGCCCGAAGATCTCAATAATTGGTATGTTCGCAACAATGTGGGCGAGATGGTGCCCTTCACCAGTTTCTCTAGCGCTCACTGGACGATGGGTTCGCCTAAACTCGAGCGCTTCAACGGCGACTCTTCGGTATCGATTGCAGGGGAGCCTGCGGCCGGCGTGAGCTCCGGCGAAGCGATGAACACTCTGACCCAAATGATGGAGCAGTTACCAACAGGCATTGGATTGGAATGGGCCGGACTTTCCTATGAAGAGCGACTGGCAGGCTCGCAGGGCGCCTTACTCTATGGCATATCACTCTTAGTCGTCTTCCTTTGCTTGGCTGCGCTGTATGAAAGTTGGGCCGTGCCTGCGGCTGTCATTTTAATCGTGCCTCTGGGTGTGCTCGGCACTCTCGCCGCCGCCATGTTGCGCGACATGTCAAACGATGTCTACTTCCAGGTTGGATTGCTAACCATCGTCGGATTATCCTGTAAAAATGCCATCCTGATCATTGAGTTTGCCAAAGAGGCCTACGATAATGGCAGCGATATGTTTAAAGCGGCCGCCACCGCGGCCCGCCTGCGCTTGAGACCCATTTTGATGACTTCGCTGGCCTTTGGCTGCGGCGTGCTACCGCTCGCGATCAGCAACGGCGCCGGCTCGGGGAGTCAGAATGCAATTGGAACCGGCGTTATCGGCGGCACCATCAGCGCGACCCTGTTGGGCGTCATTTTTGTTCCCATCTTCTTTGTCATCATCTTAACTTGGTTCCGCGTCAAACCCAAGCAAATGGCTGAAAACACGAACGCTTAGTGCGGACACACAACATCATTCAAAGATCTAAAATCTATGTTCAAAGCGATTTATCCAGCAGTCCTCGGACTCAGCTTACTGGCCGGCTGCTCCATGGCACCTGAGTATCAACGTCCCGCATCTCCGGTTGCCAGCAGCTATCCGGACGCATCACCGCAAGCGGAGACAGGCAGCGAAGCTCTCCCCCAGTGGCGTAGCTTTTACCCCCATCAAGAGCTACAGCACTTGATCCAACTGGCCTTGCAACATAACCGCGACCTGCGCGTGTCCGAACTCAATACCGAACGTGTTCGCGCCTACTATCGGATACAAAATGCAGCACGCCTGCCCACGCTCAATGCTACCGCATCCGACACACGCGCACGCACGCCTGCCGACTTAAGTTATAC
Source organism: Thalassobacterium maritimum (assembly GCF_031127805.1). Taxonomy (NCBI): domain Bacteria; kingdom Pseudomonadati; phylum Verrucomicrobiota; class Opitutia; order Puniceicoccales; family Coraliomargaritaceae; genus Thalassobacterium; species Thalassobacterium maritimum. Next base: position 17,399 of record NZ_JARXHW010000022.1, read on the forward strand.
CGGCGAATCGGGGATCAGCGACACCTACGCCGTCGGACTACAAATGCCCGCCTACGAACTCGACTTCTTCGGTCGCATCCTAAGCTTAAAGGATCAAGCACTGCAGCAATACCTCGCCACCGAAGAGGCAGAACGCAGCGCGGAAATCAGCCTCGTTGCTGCGGTTGCCAATCAATACCATCAACTCGTCGCACTCAAAGAACAAGCCAAGCTCGCGGGGGAGGCGATGACCAGCGCCAAGCGCGCCTACGACATTAATCAAGATAGCTTCGACGCAGGCGTCGGCACTGAACTCGACTTAAAAACCGCCGAAGCACAATATCAAGCCTATCGCGCCAGCCAACTAGCTTACCTCGACCAAGTGAACCAAGCTCAGAACGCCCTGGTTTGGCTGGTCGGAAGCGAATTACCGACACTGGCTGCAGACAGTTCTTTGCTCCAGCGCGAGCACGCGCCGGTGGATTTACCCGTCGGGCTGCCCTCGGAATTGCTGACCCGGCGTCCTGATATCCGCGCAGCGGAACACACACTCAAGGCTGCGAATGCAAATATCGGTGCCGCACGCGCGGCCTTCTTTCCCTCAGTTCGACTCACAGCCTTCGGCGGCACTGCCAGTGCGGAACTCTCTGATCTATTTAAATCCGGCTCAGCCCAATGGAGTTTCACCCCGCAGATCACTTTGCCGATCTTCACCGGGGGGCGTAACAAAGCAAACTTAGAAGTCGCGAACGTGGAGCAGCGCATCGAACTGGCGCAATACGAGAGAGCCATTCAAACCGCCTTTCGCGAAGTCGCGGATGCCCTCGCGGTCAGTCGCACGATCGATCAACGTATCGATGCGCAAAGTGCTCGAGTCGCCGCCGCGCAGCGCCGCAGTACCCTTTCCAATCAACGATTTGATGCCGGCGTCGACAGCTACCTGCCGGTACTACTGGCACAGCAGGAACTCTTCAGCGCACAGCGAGACCTCGTGCAAGCAAAGTTGACTAAACTCAATAATCAGTCCGCACTCTTTGCCGCACTCGGCGGCGGCTTAAAGTCGAATTTTTAGGACCAGAATGTCCACCGACACGCCCAGCGGTCCGAAACTAACTCGTAAGCCAGTCGCCACCACCCTGTTGCGCATGGCTCTGCCCATGCTGGGCGGCACTTTTGCACTCAATGCGTTTAATCTAACAGACACTTGGTTTGTTGCGCAACTAGGCACCCTACCGCTGGCTGCAATGGGCTTTAGCTTTCCGGTAGTCATGTTCCTGGTCAGCATCACTTTTGGCCTAGGCACGGGAGCCACCGCCGTGGTCTCGCATGCACTTGGCAGTAGCGACCATGCACTGGCCAAACGCATCACCACTCATGCCCTGATACTGAGCGTCTGCATTGTCGCATGTGTATCCACCGTCGGCCTGCTAACGATTGACCCGCTGTTCCGATTGATTGGAGCCAACGACAGTGTCTTACCAATGATCCATGAGTATATGACGATCTGGTATTTGGGCGTAGTGTTTATGGTGGTGCCGATGATCGCCAACAACATCATACGCGCTACGGGCGATACAGTGCTGCCCAGCATGATCATGATACTCAGCTCGGTGCTCAATATGATCCTGGACCCAATCATGATTTTTGGTTGGATGGGCTTTCCCAGCATGGGTATTCGCGGAGCCGCGCTGGCCACCTTGATCGCACGCGCAGTCGCAGGCGTCGTAGTACTCTGGTGCTTGCACCATCGATACCAACTGTTAGCGCTCCAAATTCCTAAGTGGCATTCAATGTGGCAGTCTTGGAAAGAAGTGCTTAAAATCGGGCTGCCCAGTAGCCTGAGTAGTGTATTGATTCCCATTTCAGGCGCTGTCATTACCTACATGGTTGCTCAATACGGCGAAGAAGCAGTGGCCGCTTGCGGCGCCGCCAGTCGGATCGAAATGTTTGCCTTTATGATTCCGATGGCGCTCGGCGTCACGCTAGTGCCCTTCGTCGGGCAAAATTTCGGCGCCAAACGCCTGGATCGAGTCAAAGAAGCGCAACGGATCAGCTATGCCTTTGCCGTCTGTTTCGGCATCCTGGTGGCAATATGTTTCGGCCTATTCGCTCGCAACTTAGCTCAATTGTTTAGCGACGATCAAGAAGTGCTCTCAATCTTAACGCAGTATCTGACAATCGTCCCGATCGGTTACGGCCTGATGGAACTGCACCGCTACAGCGGCTTCTTTCTGAATGCCATCAAGAAGCCACTCCATTCCACGGGAGTCAATGTAACCCGCATCCTGGTTTTACTGATACCACTCACAGTCGCGGGCAGTCACTATTATGGTCTAAGCGGTCTCTTTTGGGGCCGCATTGCATGCGATCTCATTTCTGGAGTCGTGGGGATGATCTGGTCGCACCGCGTATTGAATAACCTAATCCTGCACTCCCAGAACGATGAGATTCCAGTCGCTAAATAATCTGCTTCATTGCAAAACTTGACAATGGACACTTGTTCACCTAAACAAGTGCTCACCATGAAAGACCTAACTACGCGCCAACAAGAAATCCTAACTTTTATTGAGCACTACGAATGGAGAAATGGCTACTGGCCAAGCATTCGGGAAATCCAAGAAAAGTTCAACTTCAAGAGCACCAACGCAGTCATGGGCCATCTGCGCGCATTGGAGCGAAAAGACTGCATCGAGCGCATACCAGGCCAAGCGCGCACCTTCCGCATCAACCGCCCCGATGCGCCGGACTTGAACGAAATCCCAGAAGATGCAACCGAGGTCGTCGACATCCCTGTGATGGGCGACATCGCAGCAGGGTACCCCGATCGTGTCGAACCCGCGGGTGAGATCGGCCGACTGCAAGTGGACATCGCCAGTGCGGGCTTTTCCAGTCGCCGCCGCAGCTTTGCACTTCAAGTGCGTGGCGACAGCATGGTCGACGCCGAGATCTACGAGGGTGACATGGTGGTCATTGAGCCTCGCGACCCGCGCGATGGCGACATCGTCGCCGCCCTGATCGACGGCGAAACCACCCTCAAGCGCTATATGCAGAAAGGCAATGAGCACCCCTACCTCAAAGCTGAAAACAAATTCTACCCAGAGCTCTACCCCGTCAATGAATTGACCGTGCAGGGCGTGGCTAAGGCGGTGGTGCGAAATCTATAGTTGCCGCTCTGGACTTATCAGTCGTATCGTTGTATACTACCACCTTCATTTCTAAAACTCATAGAACTCTACCTAGACATAGCATGCCCGTTACATTTGACCACACCCGCATTCGCGTTTCCAACCTTGAAAAGTCGATCGACTGGTACTGCCAGACCTGCGGCTTCGAAGTGCTCAAGCGCACCGATAAATCCCCCAGTGGCAATCAGCTGGCACACCTACAGATCCCAGGTAGTGCACATAATTTAGAGCTCACTCACTCGCCCGACTACGAAGTCAAGGTGCCCGAAGACTTAGTCCACACCTGCATCCGCGTAGATGACATTGTCGAATACTGCAGCATGCTGGAAGGCTTGGACCTCACACTCGATCTCTGGCCCGAAAACTGGCGCGAAAAATTTAAAGATGGCAAAAAGATGGCCTTTATCACCGACCCCGACGGTTACGAGGTCGAGATTTTGGAACATTAATTCTCGCCAGCCGTAGCGAAACCGCCCAAAAGCAGGCAAAGGTTTCCAGATTCAACGAATCACCGCTCTGCGCCGCAGATAATCATACCTAGTTTGATGATGGATCCGATACTTAGGATATCATGCGAACAGGAAAAGATTTAATATTGGCGACGCGCGAGTTTGCCCAGGATAACACAGCCAAGAGTTGGACGGCGATTGTATCGACCGCCCTGCTCATGCTGGCAGCGACCTGCGCGATCCTCTTGTTTGCGAACTGGTGGTTTTTACAGCTGCCCATCTCATTGCTACTCGGGCTACTGATGGTGCGTATGTTTGTGATCTATCACGACCACCAGCACCACGCGATTTTACCACGTTCCAAACTGGCAAAAGTGATCATGCGCGCTTGGGGCATCTTTGCAATGACGCCGAGCTGCATCTGGCAACACTCACACAACCATCACCACAATCACAACTCCAAGCTGCGCAGCACCCACATCGGCTCTTATCCTGTGATGACGACAGAGCGTTACAAAAACTCGTCTCAACAGGAGCGCAAAAAGTACTTAATGATGCGCCACCCGGTCACGATTCTACTGGGTTACTTCACTGTCTTCATCCTCGGCATGTGCATTGTGCCGATGCTAGAAAACATCAAAGCCAACAAAGACTCTCTACTGGCCCTCATATTCCATGCCCTACTCTATGCCATCGTGACTGTCACACTTGGCTGGCAGATGGCATTTTTTGCGCTATTTTTGCCCTTCTTCATCGCAAGTGCTCTGGGCTCCTACCTCTTTTACGCGCAGCACAACTTTCCCCAAGTCATCTTTCGCGAAAAAGAAGGCTGGTCTTATGAAGGTGCAGCTCTGGATTCTTCGAGCTACTGCAAGATGGGCCCTTTCATGAATTACATGACAGGCAATATCGGCTACCATCACATTCACCATTTGAATGCGAAGATTCCCTTCTACCGCCTACCTGAAGCGTATGCAAAGATGCCCGAGCTACAGACCCATCGCACCACCAGCCTAAGCCCGCAGGAAGTCCTACGCTGCTTGAGCTTGAAAGTTTGGGATGTTGAGCAGCAAAAATTGCTGCCACTAAAAGAGGCACTTGCCAACTAATAGTTCGCAATAGTCGATTGCCAACAAGCAATCAATTACTCCCCAGACTCAAGTAGGATTTTGTATTCCATCGAGTCGACCAACGCTTCCCAAGTTGCTTCGATGATGTTATCGCTGGCGCCCACAGTACCCCAGATTTCTTTACCATCTGTAGACTCAATCTGCACACGAGTAATCGCATCCGCGCCATGCTGGCTATCGAGAATGCGCACCTTAAAGTCGATCAGCTCAACTTCCATGATCTCTGGAAAGACAGGTGCAATCGCCTTACGTAAAGCATCGTCCAGTGCGCCCACCGGCCCACTGGCCTCCGCCACAGTGTGATGTATCTCCTCGCCGATTTTCACCTGCACAGTGGCTTCCGAGACCGTGCGGTTCAAAGCGGATTGATGCCCCACCATGACACGGTAACCGATCAACTCTAATTCGTCCTTCTTTCCCTTAAGGAAGCGCTTCAGTAAGAGCTTAAATGATGCATCGGCAGCCTCATAGCCGTATCCCCGGAACTCGAGCTCTTTAAGCTCGGCCAGAAAGTCCTTCAACTCCGGCGAGCGGGCATCCAAGTCTACGCCGATTTCTTTCGCCTTCATCATCACACTACTACGGCCGGACATGTCCGATACTAATACACGAGTGCGATTACCCACCAATTCAGGTTCGATGTGCTCGTAGCTGTGCTTCACCTTAGCAGCCGCATCGGCGTGCACGCCCCCCTTATGTGCAAAAGCAGCAGGCCCCACAAAAGGTGCAGAGTTATCCGATGCACGATTCGCCATCTCATCCACAAAAAGCGAAAGATCTCTCAACTGATGCAGGTTGGCCGCACAATTCAGTTCCTTGCCCATCTTTAAAATCAGATTCGGCATGATGGTTGTCAGATTGCCATTCCCATTGCGTTCACCGACCCCATTGATCGTTCCTTGCACTAAGGCGGCGCCTGACTCGACACCCGCGAGTGATACTGCGACGCCTAGCCCCGAATCATTGTGACAATGCACGCCAATCGGAGTTTCTGGGAAGTGCGCCACGACCCGGCTCACGATGTCGTTCACCTCAGAGACGAGTTTGCCGCCATTCGTATCACAGAGCGTCAAATTGACCGCCCCGCCGCGCTTGGCAGCTTCCAAAGTTTTGAGAGCATATTCGGGATTATCGCAGAAACCGTCGAAGAAGTGCTCCGCATCGTAAATCACCTCGCGCCCATTTTCTGTCAGGAAGCGGACCGAATCTTCGATCATTTTAAGATTCTCCTCTGCAGTGGTCCGCAGAATTTCTTCCACATGCAGTAACCAAGTCTTACCAAAAATAGTCACTACTGGCGTCTTCGCATCCAACAGCAGCTTCAGTTGCGGGTCCTCCTCTGCACTCAAGCTCGCACGGCGTGTCGAGCCGAAGGCCGAGATTTTAGCATGCTTCAGCGTCAGCTTCTGCGCTTCTTCAAAGAATGCCATATCGCGCGGGTTCGAGCCTGGCCAGCCACCTTCGATATAATCGATACCAAACTGATCCAGTTTCTCCGCAACACGGATCTTCCCGGCCACAGTAAAAGAAACACCCTCGCCCTGTGTGCCGTCGCGGAGTGTGGTATCGTAAATTTTAATCGCTTGTGTCATAATGCTAGCAGAATTGGAAAGCGGAGAAAAACAATGCTTCTGGCCATGCGGCGCAAACCAAAAAATGACATCTCCGTCGACAAAGCACTCCAAGCCTCACGCAGCAAGCAGTGAAATACGCAATCTGCCCCCGAAGGGAGCCCTCTCGAACTGCCTGCAAGCAAGCAATTACAGATGAACCAAGCGCGGCTAGCTATGTAGATGCAAAAAAAGCGCTTCGAATGAACGAAGCGCTTTTAAAGTGGCAGGCTCACAGGGATTTGAACCCCGACAAACGGTACCAAAAACCGTTGTGCTACCATTACACCATGAGCCTAATGAAAATATACTGTGAACGATGAACTACGCTGCGAGACTTGCAACGCAAATCAATAAACAGCACTCCGCGAATACAGAGTTAAATAAAAGTGGCAGGCTCACAGGGATTTGAACCCCGACAAACGGTACCAAAAACCGTTGTGCTACCATTACACCATGAGCCTAATGAAGACCGGGAGAGTAGAAATCAAATTGCACTCGTCAAGCCCTCTATTCATTTTTTTTAAGACAGTTTCTAAGCCTCGAAAATGGACTTGATGTTGACCTATTTATGACATCGCCAGAGTCTAGCCCATTGCATAGCACTAGGCGCCAGCGCCTAATTAATCATGAATACAACGATTTTACTCATTCTCACTCCATTCATTACAGCTGGTATCGGCTGGCTCACGAACTGGGTCGCGATCCAAATGCTCTTCCATCCGCGCGTACCGATGCGGGTGTTTTTTTGGAAATGGCAGGGACTCATCCCACGCCGTCAACAGCAATTAGCCGCGGAATCGGCTGAAATTATTGAGCGCGAAATTCTACAACAACACATGATTTTGCACGAAATTCGCAAAATTGAGCTGGGTCCTTACTTAGAAGAAGCGGCCCATAAGGTCGTCTGGGAGCGCATTGGCCCACAACTCAAAGCGATTCCACTGCTCGGCAGCTTTATTAACGACGGCACGCTGGCAAAGTTTGAAGTGATTGCGGCGGCCTCCATGAAAGAGGAAGCGGGGCCACTGATGGAAAAAGTCGCCACCCAATTTGAAGCCTCAGTCAATTTACGTCAAATGATCGAAGACAACATTGCAGCCTTCGATCTCGACCGCCTGGAGGGCATCGTCAACCAGGTCGCCCAACGAGAGTTTAAAACCATTGAACGCCTGGGCGCAGTGCTCGGTTTTATAATTGGTTGCATACAAGTCGCGCTCTTCTGGGCGACTGGCACAGTTACACTATAAAAACTCAATTTCCTCACAGATTTTCTCTCGACCATGCTAGACAGTTCTAAGCTTCTTTACTGCGACTCACGCTATCAGGCCAAACGCCGCGTTTCTCGCGTCATCGACGTCGGCGGCGTCAAAATTGGTGGCGATCAACCGATCCGCGTCCAATCAATGACGACCACCAACACGCAAGATGTCGACGCGACCGTGGCCCAGACCCTGGCACTGGCTGAGGCAGGCTGCGAGATCGTCCGCATCACCGCTCCCAATAAGCAAGCCGCAGCCGCATTGGGCGAAATTTCTAAGAAATTACGTGCCGCTAAATGCGATGTCCCGCTCGTCGCCGACATTCACTTTCTCCCAGCAGCCGCCATGGAGGCCGCCAAGCATGTCGAAAAAGTGCGCATCAACCCAGGCAACTATGCCGACAAAAAGAAGTTTGCGGTGCTCGAATACAGTGATGCGGACTACCAGGAAGAGCTCGAGCGTCTACATGAATCTTTTAGTCCGATCGTATTGCGTTGCAAGGAACTCGGTCGCGCCATGCGCATCGGCACTAACCATGGTTCGCTCTCGGATCGCCTGATGAACCGCTATGGGGACTCCCCGCTCGGCATGGTGGAGAGTGCTCTGGAATTTATCCGCATCGCGGAAAGCCATAATTACTACGACATCTGTCTTTCGATGAAGTCCAGCAACCCGAAAGTTATGATCGAGGCCTACCGCCTCGCGGTTGCTCGTATGAAACAAGAAGGCATGAACTACCCACTCCACCTCGGAGTCACTGAAGCTGGCGATGGCGAAGACGCCCGGGTAAAAAGCTCCATCGGTATCGGCGCCCTGCTCAACGACGGCCTCGGCGACACGATCCGCGTCTCACTCACAGAAGACCCGATCTACGAAGTGCCCGTCGCTCGCGATCTTGCCGCCAAGGCGATGGCACTCTGGCAACAGCAGGCAGACAGCCCCCTGCCAGAGCTGACTAAGGACCGCGTCGATCCTTTCGATTTCCGCAAACGTGCCACCCGCCCCATCACTTTGAGTGAACAGTGCACACTGGGTGGCGAGTGTGTGCCCGCAGTCGTCGTGAAGACGCAGCACGCAATCAGCGAAGTGGCGGCGATCGTGCAAGATGTCTGTCGCACGCAAACCACACTCAAAGACAGCAAACTCGAAGGCCTGCAGCTCAGCATTGAAACGCCAGAGGATTTTCAACACTTTACCGCTCTGCACGAAGCACTGCACAGTGTGGTGCAAGCCTTCGTGCTGGAACTCTCCGACGCCATCGACATCGAGCACCTGCAAGCGGTCGATTGGCCCGAGGGCCTTTCAGGCACCATTTTAGTGCAACAGATCAGCCGTGAGGATGCCTACTACGCAGCCAACCTATTACAATTTTGCCGCGACCAAGGCTTCGTATTCGCACTCGACACCAGTGCCGAAGCCTTGCGCGAAGAAATCGCACCACAGCTCAAGCCCATGGGCAGCGAAGCACTGATCCTCACAAGTAGCGCACCCACCGAGGGCCTGCATCCGGTCGGCAACTACCGCGCGCTCGCCGAAGCTGCCGAGGGCTGCGTGCCCGATGCACCGATCTGGCTGCGTAATTCTCTTTTCAATACACTGGCCGCGCAAGATTACTTTACGGACCGCTTACTGGAAAACAGTATTTTCACTGGCGCGCTGCTCTGCGATGGCATCGGCGACCTGATCAGTATCGAAACCGAGCCACTCTTGGAGAAAGGCACCACGCTTGCCTATAATATTTTACAAGGCGCCCGCGCCCGCATCAGTAAGACCGAGTTTGTTGCATGCCCCAGTTGTGGCCGCACACTATTCGACCTACAAAGCGTCACACAAAAAATTCGGGCGCGCACAGACCACTTAAAAGGAGTCACCATCGCGATCATGGGCTGCATCGTTAACGGCCCAGGCGAAATGGCCGACGCTGACTTTGGCTATGTGGGTGGCGCCCCCGCAAAGATCAATCTCTACGTGGGCAAGGAATGTGTAAAATATAATGTGCCTGCCGAAGAAGCACTCGACCGCCTCATCGACCTGATCAAAGAACACGACAAATGGGTCGAGCCGAGCTAACTCCCTGTATTCATCTATGCCCTACACTACATTTATTGACTTAGGCATCGCAACTGCCTCCCCCGCAGCTGTCGGTGAGGCAACTCAATGGGACGTCATCATATTGGTCGGATCCATATTCTTAGCGCTAGGCTTTTCCTTCCTATGCTCGATCGCCGAGGCGGTATTACTCAGCGTCACGCCCTCCTATATCGAGAGCCTGCGCACAAAACAACCCAAGCGAGCACAACGCCTACGGAAGCTCAAACTCGAGAACGTAGATCGCTCGCTAGCCGCCATCCTGACACTCAACACCATTGCCCACACAGTCGGGGCAATTCTATCAGGCGCCAAAGCCACCGTTGTCTTTGGCAGCGCATGGTTCGGCGTATTTTCAGCGATCATGACTTTAATGATCCTCTTTCTATCCGAAATCGTGCCCAAAACCCTAGGCGCGCTGTATTGGAAACAGCTGGTTAAGCCAACGGCATTCTTTGTCCAAAGCCTGATCTGGCTACTCTACCCCATCGTGTGGCTCTCCGAGCATCTAACCAAATTTTTATCAGGTGACAAAAAAGCGCATGCCTTCAGTCGCGACGAGCTGATCTCCATGACCCGTATCGGAGAAGCCTCTGGACACATGCCCAAGAGCGAATCACGCATCCTAAAGAATTTATTTCGCCTAGAGACGCTCTGTGCGCAGGATATCATGACTCCACGCACCGTGATTGCAGCGATGCCGGAAACTGAAACACTCGCGCAGGCGCTCAGCACTGTCACGGAGCGCCCTTTCTCACGCATCCCCACCTACCAAGAAGATAAAGATCATATTAGTGGCTTCGTACTTCGAGATGATGTATTAATGGCCAATGCTCGCGGTCAAGGAGAGACCACACTCGCACAAATCAGGCGCGATATCTTAAAAGTGCAAGACTCCGTATTACTGACAGAGCTCTTCGATGTTTTTTTAAAGGAGCGTGCCCACATTGCCATCGTACTCGACGAATACGGCGGCAGTAAAGGTCTCGTCACCTTAGAAGACCTGGTCGAAACCTTGATCGGTATCGAAATCATCGATGAAACCGACGACGTCGTCGACATGCGAGCCCTCGCTCGCAAGCGATGGCAAAATCGCGCCAAGTCGATGGGTCTAAACACCGAAGAATTCTAAGGCGCCCCTACTGTGACGACTTCGTGGATCAACCAATCCCCATCCAACTTACGCCAATAGATTTGATATTGAACGGAGTCACGCATGGCATCGTTACCTGCTAGAATTACACGAGCATTCACAGTCACACGCGACTTCGCTTCTGGATGCTGCTCACTCAGCTCGACATCGTGTCGTAAAATAGCAACTGAAGCCGAGTCTACCTGATTCCAGACCGCCAAAAAGGCACGTCCCAACTCGTCTGGTCCTCCGGCGAAGGCGCGGCCCGCCAAATATTCCACTTTGGCATGCTCAGTAAAGCAGTTCGAGAGCTGACGACTCCGCGCAAGCGACTCAAAGGTCGAGACAGAGCCCTCCTTTTCGACCAATTCCGCCACCTGCTTTAACTGCTTACGAATCGCTCGCACCTCCCAATCCACCTGAAAATAGAAGTAGCCGCACAGCAGCAGTAATACGCCGAAGACAATCGCACTAGTTTTTAACCGAGTAGACATCCAGCAAAGCTTTACTAGTTTCCCCAAAAGGTCAAATAAAGGCAGGCCTCATCGCAAACGCTTACACTGCCCTTCGCTAGTACTTCAAATTCAATTCGCAGCTAAACATTTTCTTATCGACCGCTCCGGCATTCCCGACTCCACCGTCGCTCGAATAATCACCATACTTGGCGAGCAAGGAAGCATACTTATTAATCTTATAGGCTGCGACGAGGTCGATTTCCTCTCCGCCATTTTGTCCTGATGCACCGGCCGACTCGGAATCGAACCAATGATAGATCGCTTTAACTTTAATACCATTTGCGATCGGCAGTGTGTAGCCAGCATACACATAATAGTCTTCTAATCCATTCGTGAAACCAGCAGTCGGTAAGAGCGCGTCCGCAAAGCCGTTGAACTTGTGCACAGTGGCTAAGGGCGTGCGAAAGCCTGGTTCCAATATCTCAAAGCCGGCACCGAGGGTGATGGCTTCAATCGTAGTCGAAACATCTGCTGCAAAATAAGACGCATCGTAATCTATGCTAGAAGGCCCGCTATCACTTTGATCCGCAAGGCTGGCTGCGTAGTGAACTGGCAACTCATCAAACATCAGAGTACCTGTCGCGCGTAGGCCAAGGCTGGTATTGCTAGCATCGGCATTCATGCTGTCATCCCCCTCGATATCATAATAAAAGGCAGTCAGTGTAAACTCTTTGGAGAAGGTATAGGCGATATTGACACCGTATGCATTCAGCTCGTTATGAAGGCCGTTTACACTGTGCTGCTCTGCCAGATAGAAAGGTTTGACCTTCAGCTGTTCGATGCCCGTGTATTCAGCAGTAATGGCATCAAACGTTTGAATATTCTGACGCCAACCTACGTGACCGATGAAACGATGATCATCCAAAGCATAAATCTGCCGCCCTAGCTTGATACGTCCGTAGTCGACATCTTGGTACTGCAGCCACAGTTGATTCAGGTCCGTGCCATCACCAGCTTCGTCGAGCGGATGAATGTCGTTCACCTCGCCCCCGACTCGAGTCAGGGTTTCGCCCTCTACCATCGCAGTAAAACCACTAAAATTGGGTGTGGTATAGCCATAGCGAACGCGCAGCGAGTTCCCCTCACGATCGTTTGCAGCGACTCCATTTTGCAAGTCGAAAGCTTCGTAGCGCCAACGCACATCGAGATTAAATTTCCCAGGCATACTGGCTTCAAGTTCTTTAAAAGTCGTATCTAAATAAGATTCAACTGAGTTGGCGCTAGTAGCACTCACAGTAAGTAAAACGGCGAGCGAAGAGACTTGGTATACGGATTTCATGGTCAGTTTTGTTGTTAGATTTTGTGTTTAAACACAGAATCTACAGCACCAGTAACCATGCCATATTTTCATAAAAAACCGAATTGAACATGATCAAAATTCATGCATTCAGTGAAAAAACTTTCTAAGTGTAAAGTTCTGCCTCAGGACGCTTGCTCGCTAAAAACATCCAAAGTGGTGCTCTCCAAGAAATCACACATTTGAGCATCCAGCTCGAACAATTTGTCATGCAAGGGGCACGGGGCTCCATGACCGCACCATCCGGGGCCAAAGGGGCATTGCAAACGATCATCCGATTTCTCGAACTGCACAACGATCGCGTGCAATGTGATTTCTGCGGGCGGTTGAGCCAACCAATAGCCTCCACCAGGGCCTCGAGAACCATCAACCAATTGTGCCTGCGAGAGCACAACTAGAATCTTAGCCACTAAGGTTTGCGGCAAATTACGCCGTTTAGCGATATCGCCCGAACTGAGTTTAGTCGTGCCGCCATCGTAAACTTCGGCCAAATAACTCATGGCCGAAATCGCATTTTGTGCCATCTTTCCGTATTTAAGCATGTGTATCTTATTCGAAAAGCAGCTTCGCTTGAAAAAATCATGATGGCAATACGGATTGCCAAAGAATGAATCATGCCACGTCAATCCGGCAACTGAGCAAGTATGCAGAGGTCGACTTTCTCATTCTTCAGCAACTAAGCAGCAGATAAGTGAGAGCGCCTGCCGTAAAACTCCTCCTTACGTGGTATGATATAAACTAAGACTACGATACCTAATACCGTCCCGACTGGAGCTAGCAACAAAATCAACGCCGAGTAGATGGTCATGAACCAAAAGAACCAAGGCGCCCGATAGCGGCTGACAAAGAGCGCGAAGAGCAAACAAATATAGCCAATCATATTCCCAAGAAGACCAAGCAGAGGCGCATACAAAGCCACCACCATACTGAATTCAAGCGAGCTTTCAGAAACTCCTCCCAAGTTATCAAAGTCACTCATGTGAATCACCCCACCAATCATCGCGAGAATCGACACCAAAATACCGAATAAGGGGCCTAATTGTAAGCAGGCCCCGACCAATGCAAATATTTTACCTTTTTTCATTTTTTCTAGCTACTGAGACAGTTCAGAAGCTGCCGGCCGATTCAAGATCGTCCGCGCCAGTTGCTCCGCCTCGGACCGAGTCAAGGTCCCCACAATCATTGCCCGCTTAGAAAGAGGATTCATGACGGTCGCCACAGTAAAGACCTTGCCATCCACAAGGAAAACTAGCTCTTGCCGAATCCTCGCTGCTGTAATTTGCCTAAATCTCTGCGCCGCAGGATCAAAGAACTCAAGATTGACCGCATAGTGATCCCCTTGCTTCGAAACATAGGCATCTTCAACATCTGCAGATGACATCAAAATCTCAGGGCTCAAGTAAATCGGCCTCTCCTCGTCCCCTATCCAATAACTGGATTCTGTATAATTCTCAAGCGGCTCACGCGAAGCATCTCGTATCTCTAGCTGTGCCCATAAAGAGCTCGCCAAGCCTGCGAGCAGCATCACCACAATCATCTGACTTTTCATAACAATAAATTACTTAACCTCAACAAATCAAAAGTCGAACTAAATTTCAAAGGAATGATAAGCAAAAAAATTCATCTTCCGAGTTTGAACGAATGGCAATAGGCGCACAAACCCAGCACAACTTGCAGACTTTTTGCTAATTAAAGCAGATTGCCGTCCTAGCGACTATAGATGAAACAAATCGCCTCTGCGGTCTTCCCAGGCACTTAATTTAGAGCGAACTTTGCTCACCAGCGAAGGATCGATCTCCACCTGCAACAGACATGCCTCCTCCGAGGCCTCGACCACAATTTCCCCCCATGGATCCACGACCATGGAGTGTCCAAAATACTGAGTTTCCCCCACACTGCTGCCGTGCCCCTCGACACCGCATTGATTGATCGCGATGAAATAGTTTTGATTCTCAATCGCACGCGCACGCACCAAGCTGCGCCAGTGGTCTAAGCGTGGATGCGGAAATGCAGCCGGTAGGACCTGCAAGATTGCACCGGCTTCAGTATTGCGTCGGAAAAGCTCCGGAAAGCGCAGGTCGTAACAGATCGCCGCTCCGATCCGACCAAACTCGGTCTCAAAACTCACGCACTGCTCCCCCGCTTCAACATGCCGCTCCTCATGAAACAGCGTAAACAGATGCAGCTTACGGTAACGTGCGCACAGCTCCCCACGAGCATCAAAGTAATGGAAGCAATTCGCCGCATTGCCCGAGTCGGTCCGCTCGAGCATGGAGCCACAAATCGCGATCCCATGCGCCTTCGCGAGAGCCGAAACCGCTGCCGCATCATCGGCCGCGGCGTCTAAGTGAGCGCGATTATAGGCCCAGTCAAAACCGGTGGTGCACATTTCGGGCAAGCACAGCAGGTCAGAACCTGCGGCGCTCGCCTCGGCAGCCAGTTCAGCGATCCGCGCCAAATTGGCAGCAGCATCCGCGCGAGCGACTTCAAATTGTGCGAGAGATAATTGCATCATAAACAGTTCGAATGGAAACCCTCCGAACTTAGCGCATTAAGCCTTCTTTACAAATTCAGACTTCAGTTTCATGCCGCCAAAGCCCTTAATCTTGCAATCAATATCGTGATCTCCACCGACGAGTCGGATGTTTTTCACCTTAGTTCCGATCTTTAGTGTCGAGGAAGTCCCACCAACCTTAAGATCTTTAATCACGGTCACAGTGTCGCCATCTTCCAGCGGTGTACCAAAAGCATCGCGAAATTCAACTACTTCCTGCTTAGATTCCTCCAAAGATTCGAGCGTAAACTCATGCCCACAATCGGGACACACGATCAAGCTACCATCTTCGTAGGTATATTCAGAGTCGCACTGAGGACAATTTGGTAATTCTGCCATCTATCTAGCTGAGCCAATCCCAAAGCCTAGGCAAGCTTTGAAAGTCTAAAGCCTTCCCCTCGAACCACGCTCAGCAGCGCAGAGCCCCACTGAATAAGCATTGCAATCCGACGACATATAAGCCAAACATATAGACCCCAATAAGAACACTAATACCTCAATTATGAAATACCCCAAACCTAGTTTTAAAACGCGCTACGAAAACTTCATCGGAGGCCAATGGACTCCCCCGGTCGACGGCCAGTATTTTGACAATCCATCTCCAGTCGATGGAGCCAATTTTTGCAAAATCCCGCGCAGTGGGGAGAAAGACATCGATCTCGCCGTGCAGGCAGCTTGGTCGGCAGCTAAAACATGGACCCAAACCTCAGCCGCGGAGCGTAGTCGAGTATTAAACAAAATAGCCGATCGAATCGAAGAAAACCTACCGATGCTCGCCGCTGTTGAAACTTGGGATAATGGTAAGGCCATCCGAGAAACGCTCAATGCGGACCTTCCGTTGGCAGTCGACCACTTTCGCTATTTTGCAAGCGTCATTCGAGCAGAGTCAGGAGACATCGCAGATATCAACGCCAACACGGTTTCAATGGAAGTGCACGAACCACTCGGTGTAGTGGGTCAAATCATCCCTTGGAACTTCCCTCTGCTCATGGCGACCTGGAAAGTGGCCCCGGCCCTCGCTGCGGGTAATTGTATCGTGCTTAAACCTGCGGAACAGACACCAGTCAGCATACTCGTGCTGATGGAACTGATTGAAGATTTACTTCCCGCTGGCGTACTCAATATCATCAATGGCTTCGGCCCCGAAGCCGGCAAACCGCTAGCCACCCACCCAGACATCAAGAAAGTCGCATTTACTGGCGAAACCACCACAGGACGCCTCATAATGCAGTATGCTTCAGAGAATATCATTCCTGTCACCCTCGAACTAGGCGGCAAATCACCTAATGTATTTCACAAAAGCGTGCTAGCCGAAGATGATGCTTTCCTAAATAAAGCGATCGAAGGCTTTGTTCTATTTGCCCTAAACCAAGGAGAGGTATGCACTTGCCCTTCACGCGCACTCATACACGAAGACATCTATGAAGAATTCATGAGCAAATGTATCGAGCGCGTTAAAGCCATCAAAATGGGCGACCCGCTAGACGACTCCACAATGATGGGCGCACAGGCATCTCACGACCAATACGAAAAAATCCTCAGCTACATCGATATTGGTAAAAAAGAAGGTGCTGAAGTGCTGCTAGGTGGAGCGGCTTTTGAGAATCCTTCGTATGCATCCGGCCACTACATACAACCTACGGTCTTTAAAGGAACGAACAATATGCGTATCTTCCAAGAAGAGATCTTCGGTCCTGTGGTCAGCGTCACGACCTTTAAAGATGAAGACGAAGCACTGCAAATTGCCAACGACACCCTTTACGGCCTGGGTGCTGGAGTATGGACGCGCGATGTGCACCAAATGCAAAAATTCTCACGGGGCATCCAAGCAGGCCGAGTCTGGTGTAACTGCTACCACGATTACCCCGCCCATGCCTCCTTTGGTGGTTATAAAAAATCTGGAATTGGACGCGAAAATCATAAAATGATGCTCAACCACTACCGTCACACGAAGAACGTACTGACTTCCTACAGCAAAGACGCCCTCGGTTTTTTCTAAGAATGCCTGAACAAGTTCAGATTACAAAAGCCGCTGCAGAGATCGTGCGTCAGCTCAAAGTAACGCACGGACCACTGATGTTCCATCTAAGCGGTGGCTGCTGCGACGGCTCCGCGCCCATGTGCTTCGCCGAAGGCGATTTCATACTAGGTTCACGCGATCTACAAATAGGCAACATCGAAGCATGTCCCTTTTACATCGCCGCCGACACATATAAATATTATAAAAACTCCGCAATTACCATCGATGTCACAGCAGGCCGAGGCGCCAGTTTCTCTTTAGAGATCCCACTCGGCGTACGCTTTCTAATGCGCTCGGAACTCCTAACAAAAGATGCCCCTGCAAAGTAAACCCCTCGGGCCTGCATTTAATAATTCCGCTCAAAAACGCATCCCTCCGATGTAGAACGACGGCGAGAGCCGTTGTCTCCTGTTGCAGCCCAGTAGGTGAAAAAGGTAGCTCTTGACAAGGATGCGCGAGGCCCGTTTGTCTAGCGACCTTCCTTAGGGGTGACCTGACATGGTCTGAGATGCTTTCGAATATGGCGTAAGCGATCCCTTTGAACCTGATCCGGTTGACACCGGCGTAGGAAAAGGAATGGATCGCCCTCCTTTCGGCGGTTCACCTTCAATCGCCCAAGGCCGGATCTCAACAACACTAACATTGAGATCCAACATGAAACAACACATCAGCGCCATCGCGCTAATAAGTATCAGCAGCGTCGCTTTCGCACAAGAAAACGACATCCAAATGCTGCCCACCACCGTCGTGACTGGCGAACTCTGGGAGTCTGACATCCAGAACACCACTGCCAGCGTCACCGTCCTCGACCAAGCCGCTCTCGAAAATAATGGCGTTCAGCACTTCGAGGATGTGATCAATGCCATCCCCAATCTAACTTGGACCGGCGGCAGTTCCCGCCCTCGTTATATTCAGATCCGTGGTATCGGCGAAAACTCACAGTATGAAGGCGAGACCCCTGATTCTTCAGTGCGTTTCTTAATTGACGACCTAGACTTAACAGGCGTCGGCACGGTTGGTAATCTTTTCGACGTGCAACAAGTTGAGGTGCTACGCGGCCCACAAGCTGGTGCTTTCGGTGCCAATGCAGCGGGGGGCGTCGTTCGTATAGTCAGCAACGAGCCCACTTCCTATTGGACAGGCCAAGTCGAAGCCACTGTCGGGAATGACAATCTTCGTTCAGGCGGCATCGCTGTGGGCGGTCCAATCATCGAATCAAATCCCGAACAACTGACTTTCCGTCTTTCCGTGCATCAATTGGAACAAGATGGCTTTCGCGAGAATAAATTTCTAAACAAAGACGACAGCAACGGACGTGACGAACTGACAACACGTCTAAAAGTCCGCTGGCTCGCCAATCAAGATTGGCAATTCGACACAAATTTCTTCTATGCAAATGCTGACAACGGCTTCGATGAATTCTCGCTTACGAACGACCGCACTCAAGTATACTCTGACGAGCCAGGCCGCGACGAACAGGAGAGCATGGGCACCAGCCTTCGTACGAGATGGAGTGGCCTTGATGAAATTGACATTATTGGCGTCACTAGTTTCACCAAAACAAATTCCACCTATAGCTACGACGGCGACTGGTCAAACCCAACGGACCCACTCTACGTATACACTGATTTTTTAAGCTTAGACCGCTCTCGAAATGTATTTAGCCAAGAAATCAGCCTAAATTCCAAGGCACAGACAAATGCCCTAGGCATGATCGACCGCTGGACAATTGGCGTTTACGGACAATCCCTGAACGAAGACTCTAATGCCGCATGGACAACTAGTGGGTATCTTTGGAACACTGACTTTAATTCTGAAACACTCGCACTCTTCGGACAAGCTACTCATGAGTTTAATAATACTACACGTCTCACGCTTCAATTACGCGTCGAGCATTACTCAGTTGAAGTTGCAGCAGATGGCATAGGTCCTGACGCCATGTGGGCCCCCGTAGTCCCCTTTGATTACGAGCTTGATAGCTCTGAAACACTTTGGGGTGGAAACATCACACTTGAGCACGATTTATCGCAAGCCATGCAAGCTCATATTGCTCTAGGCCGTGGATACAAGGCAGGTGGAGCCAGCACACCAAACTTCACGGGCTTAACAAATATTACATACGAAAACGAAACACTCTGGACAGTTGAAACGGGACTACGTGCTCGTCTCTTCGACAACGCCGTCGACACCAGTGTAACTCTCTTCTATATATATCGCGAAGACCCTCAGTTCCGAGATTCGGAGGGAGCCGGTAGCTTCTTTGATTACGTAACAACGAATGGAGACACTGCCAAGCATTGGGGACTCGAAGGTGACGCAACTTGGTATTTCGCTGAGAATTGGAGTTTGAGTACTACTTTAGGTCTACTTGAGGCAGAGCGCAGTACATATAACGCTGGAGGAGTTAGTGTCAGTTCGCGCGATGTGGCAAATGCTCCTCACTTCACATATAGCGCTCGCTTAGATTACAATTCAGCTGAAGCCTTATTCGGAAGTATTGAACTAGTAGGCAGCGACGAATATTATGAATCGAACAGCCATACAGAAAAGCGTAATGCGTTTGCAGTCGTTAATGCTACAATTGGCTACCGCTATAAGAACTGGACCTTCACAGTCTGGGCCAAAAACTTACTGGATGAAGAATATGAAGAGCGAGTATTCTTCTTTGATAATACATACGATGACAACGATGAACGCTACGAGTCGCCCGCCAATCCGCGCGTATTCGGGGTGACCGCAAACTACAACTGGTAAACCCTCAAATAATCACCAAGCCCCGCTTCAAAAAGCGGGGCTTTTTTGTATCCCAATAAATGCACTTATCACTTTTAACTTCCCACTCCAAAAATGATTACGCCCACCCTAAAAACAACTAAAGATATAGCGATCAATCATCCCCGAAAGTAACAAAGACTAAGCACTTCACACAAAAAAATCCCGGCACATAAGTGCCGGGATTTTTAGTCACTCAAGACATACTGAATTCGCCTACTTCCGGCGTCGCAGCATGACGAAAGTCAAGCCCAAGCAACCTGCAAGCAAAGCATAGGTGGACGACTCTGGCACCACAGTCAAATAACCAGTCGCCTCTGAGAACTGAAGCAAAGAATTGGAATCATAGGTCCAAATACCATCAGACTCAGTAAAATCAGTCACACTGAATGTCGCTCCGTAGGCGACGGTCAATCCATCAACATCCACAATCAACCAAGAGTTACCTTCAGTCAGATCCGCACCGGTGAGGTCGAATGTTAATTCACCATTCAGATTCAATTCGCTCATGTTCGCATCGCCACTGGTGATGGAATTACTCACGCCATTTGCCCCGATGACAAACTCAACGGAGGAACCATCATTGAACGAAAAACCGTTGGCCTTACTAATGGAGATATCCAAATCACCGCTAATATCCCCGGAAAAATTGCCCTTATCGATATTAAGCGATGTGTTATCTCCCGCTTGAATGCTACCAGCCCCATAGAGTTGCCCGAGCGAATCGGAAACGCCCTCGTCCACTATGAAGAGGCCGTTTACAGTT
Source organism: Thalassobacterium maritimum (assembly GCF_031127805.1). Taxonomy (NCBI): domain Bacteria; kingdom Pseudomonadati; phylum Verrucomicrobiota; class Opitutia; order Puniceicoccales; family Coraliomargaritaceae; genus Thalassobacterium; species Thalassobacterium maritimum. The sequence goes on from NZ_JARXHW010000022.1 coordinate 38,158, forward strand.
AAAGGATTGAGTTGGTCACTGGTAGACAGTTGCAATGTTCCAGAAGCCCCCACGACAATACTTTTCAGCTGCTTAGTCGCAGTGCGATTAATAACAACCAAACCTTCATTCACATTAATAGCATAGTCGCTATTCGCCGAATCGGTTAGCGTGAGAGTGCCGCTCCCCGTCTTGGTAAATGTTTTACCTGCTCCAGAAAGCTTCATGCTCGATGTCCCCTCAATCACGAAATCGGAGTTATCTGTAAGTGATACGGCATCATTAAAAGTCGCCGAAGCCCCACTGGATACCGTGTAAGTCGCCGCAGCGCCTAGTTTTAAATTTCCATCGAAAGTATAAGTCCCTTCCTCTATGGTCAGATTGGTCGCGGTAGGTGTGCCAGTTGCAGTAATTGTTGCTGTTGCCACATTGTTTCCGGCAGAAAAGACCACACTATCCGTATCCGTAAAAGTCGTCACCGCCGCGGTGCCATCGGATGCGGTATTCCAATTGGAAGTCGTCGCGATATCCCAAGTGCCCGATGCATCTGTGGAGTCCGTTGCACCTGCGTTGGCACCGTTAATATCCCAATATACTTGGGCATGAAGCACGCCGCAAATTGCAATCGAGGCAGCACTGACAGTAGATAACTTCTTTAACATATTCATTTTCATTATTTTTGATTAGGGGTTATGCAGTGGATAAAATAACTAATATATTTATAATATGTAAAATTTCTAATACGCGACAAGTGCCACGTCACGCAACTGATTGCACGCGACACGAAGAACTGAAATGTACTTAGATTTATTGGCCTAAAACAGCATCCGCAGGACACATCAGCACCGAGAAATTAGCGACTGCGGGGCCATTCTCCAAGCGCAAGAGAAAGCTATTGTATCCAGGTTTCAACAACACCCGGCGAAAGCCTTCATCGAGTTGCCAACCGGAGAGGCCCACGTCCTGAAAGACGACCAAATCATTGATCCACAACTTGGCCCGATCATCACTGGCCACTGCGACAACGACATCCATCGCACTCTCACAGAAAACCTCCGTATAAGCAAAATACACAGTCGAGCTCAACTCGTCGGGCGGCTTAATACGCAGGCTACCGGATTGAACAAAACGCCAGCGCAATTGCATGGCCTCTTTGGTTCTGGGATGACGTTTGCCCTCATAGCTCGCATCCAGATCGACCATTGTTTCCGGTGGGAAGGATTGCTCAAACTCCGGCCCCTTAGGTAAATCCCAAGGCCCGATGATATACCAGGTATCCACAAAGATCCAACCCTTGCGACTGGACTCCTGATCGAAGCGCCGTCCCGGTAAGGCTTGAGCAAATGTCTTGCGGCTATCCAAGCGAATGCCTGATGGGTTGTTTTGACTCTTATCTGCTCCAAGAAAAGACTCGCTATCATACGAAGCGCTTAAGCCCGCCTGCCCGGTGTCGTCGTCGCCACCGGAGAGCGATGCATTGGCATAGCTTTGCTGCATCAAACTGCGCAGGTCCTGCAAATTTCCATTCGATCGCCCCATATTGGAGCCGGCCATCGCCATTTTTGCTTTCAGCGAGGCCGCCTTGCTCAGTGCCTGCTTCAGTTGGTCCGCGGTCTGAGAAGCCTTATCATCAGAACTCTGAGCACCACTGGCCGAGCTCAAGCGATTCTCGGCCTGCCGTGCGATACGCTCACTCGACTGCACGGCTTGGTTGAGAGCTTCGTTGAAAGCCTGAAACTCTTCGCTAGAATTTGGCTGATTTTGCTTCAATGATTCAGCCAAATCCGGGCCCGGATCCGTCTTGGGTGCATAGACCTGCTCTTTCGCCTGATCCAGCGGAATCTGCTTAAATTCGGCAAGTTCGGCCGCTTTGTTTTCCGCAAACGCTTCGTCCAGCCGCTCGGTCATCGCTTGGATTGTTTCATAGAGTTCATCGGTTTCCATGCGGTCCAAATCAGCCTCACTGGGCACCGCTTCCCGCTCCGCTGAGTCCGATTCCGATGCAGGTAGCTCTGGTTCCACTTCTGGCAAAGTATCCACTGATGTTTCCGTCAACGTTTCAGCCGGCGTATCCTCGGTCGGTATGGGCGGCAGTGCACGCGCTGGCATCAGAAAGCTTTCAAACTCTGCCAAATAGGCCTTAGCCTCCTCAGCAAATTGCTTCATCGCCTCCACGCGTTCTGTCATAAAACGCACAATTTTCTCCTGCTCCCGATCCGCTGGCAGGGCGACCCCGCTCTCATACGCACTGACGATCGAAGCTTGCGCGGGTGTAATCTGCACAACGACCTCCCGTGCCTGTTCCAAAGCCGCCCAAGCGGAGTCGTTTTCAACTTCAATTTGCAAAGCCAACACCCGCATTTGTTTGGAATGTGTATCCGCCAAATTACGCAACTGTATCAAACTTTTCGCGACACCTTCTTGCTGCGTAAGAAAGCGGCTCTTTGTCTGCCAATAGCGCATTTCATCGGCTTGCTGCATCAGGTGACTACTTTGGGCGGCCAATTCATCCCAAATGTCCGGCGTGCTCAAAGATTCCTTTCGGGCTTCGACGACCTCTTCGAGCGACAAGACAGTCTTACGCAATTTCCTGGCATTTTCCTTCAACTCCTCCCTCTTCTTCAGCTCCTTATTGCGGGCAATTTCACGCACTTGCTCACGGTTTGGCTCAGGTCGCTCCACTTTGACCTTCCTGACGATCTCGCCCTCTTCGTCGACTTCCACCTCCAGAATGGCAAATGTGGTCTGACGCCAATCATCGTTAAAATACAAGGCAAGTGACGCCGCAGCAGCCAGCAGCAATGAAATCAGCAGCGCAGCCTGGAGCGGAAATTTCTGTATCAAGCCTATCATTTGTCGTATTTCTCATGGTAGGTGCGCACCCCTACATTACGTAAATTTCGAAAGCTCAGCGCATCGAGCACTTCGACGAAACGATAGAACGGTGTATTTTCATCGGTATCCAAGCGAATACGACGTTCCGCGTCCTCTTGTTCAATGGTCCGCAGCTCGTCCAGCAATACCATGATTGTTACCGACTCTCCCTCATAGTAGATCTCCCCCTCAGCATCGATTGCGATCGCCACGACGCTATCATCCGGTGGCACCTCCAGCGACGAACGCGAGATCGGCAAGTTGAGGTGCTCCACCTCTTTGAGGTCCTTTTTCAACATCGTGGTCACGAGGAAAAAAATCAGCAGCAAGAAGACACAGTCAATTAGAGGCGACATGCTAAGTGCCACATCCTCGTCTTCCTCTTCATAAGCACGGCGACTCATTAGCGATAGCCTTTCATTTCAAAATCCTCCGAGCCGCGATAGCGCAAGCGCACGCCCACTTGTTCAAAGCCCTGAAGGGCTAAAGTATCCAGGGCATCGATCACCCGCTGCACGGGCACTTCGCGGTCCGCATCCAGGCGGATTCCGACACCGGTTCCATGTGTTTGCGCAACCGACTTAAGATCCTCAATAAAGGATGCCACCGGACTATAACTGAGCCCTTGCATGGTGCGTGATGCCCCATTGGCTCGTAGGATTTCCCCACTATCATCCATCGCATAAATAATCACCTCCGATTCCGCAATCGGCGCCAAGGCGGAAGTATAATCCGGTAAAACCACCGGGATCTGCTTTTCCAACTTCTTCAACATGGTGGTCACCAAAAAGAAAATGAGCAGCAAAAACACACAATCGATCAGCGGCGACAAATCGACCTCCACATTATCATCCTTTCGAGGCCGATTACGCAAGCGCCGCATCACCGCCACCCGGGAGGTGGAAGAAGTAGTCAAACTCAACTTTGGAGTGTTAGAAGACATCAGACGAGGGCAAGGAATGACACGTGAGGCATTCGATCATTCTTTCGACTCTGGGGTTTGCGCATCCTCCGCATGCAGCCAGGGCGACATCAGGCTGTCCATGGTCTCTTCCAGGCGTATGCCGAAACTGTTGATTTTAGACTTAAAGAAATGGTAAGAAGCCAGCGAGGGTATCGCAATAATCAAGCCGAGCGCGGTCGTAATGAGCGCTTTACCAATCGAATCAGCCAAGACCGAAGCATCCCCCGTATCCCCCATCAGCGCCACTTTTTGAAAAGACTCAATCATCCCGATAATCGTCCCCAACAAGCCCAGCAAAGGCGAAATCGTCGCAACAACTGCCAAAGGATAATTACGCAACTGCTGGCGGCTGACCGCTCTGGAAATAAGATCGGATCCCCCTAACGCCAAGATCTCAAAAGGTATATGTTTGTGCGAGGCAATGTAGTTTCCCACCGATGAAAGCACACTCATATTTCCCTTACAAGCGGCACTCATTCCATCAAAATCTGAGCGCTCCGCACACTCCCGCAATTGCAGCTCCAAGTGCTTGGGAATAAAGTTCGCACGCCGCACGACGATCATACGCTCGATAAAAAAGACCAGCCCGACAAAGCCCACCAGTAAGAGGACGATCGAAGTCGCCCCACCCTTGAGCACTTCGGCCACCCAGTCGATGGTGCCCACGGCATCGGATTCCAATTCAATGGACGCGGGTTGAGCCATTAATATCTGAACGAAGAGGAAGGGTAATAGGATTAGAGAGAGGCGTTTCATATGATATGGATAGACAATCTTAAACAATAGTATTTCGAGAAATTAAAGACATGGAGCGCAGCCAGTGCCTATAAGAAATCCAAACGATTCCAATAAGTAGAATATTGCCGCACAAAACAAGTACCCAACCACGCAATCATTGCGTATCTAACGGAGAAGCAAATGATGGGCTAGTAGGTATTTTTTTCGTCAGACTCGGACCATCCACCCACACACCTTCCACCATGGTGGTCAAAGGAACGGCCGGCACCCCGCGTTCCCCACGCTGCAAGGCCCCCACAATCAAGTCCGTCGCGGCCGCGCCGATATCGGCAGGGCGTTGATCCACTCCAGCAATATCAGACTGCCCTTCGAACCAGCCTAAACTGACAAAGTCCACTTCACCGGGCATATGGATACCTGCACCAGTCAGCTCTTCCATCACTTCCAAATTGTCGCTAATCACCACATCCAGCTTTTCTTGACGACACCAGGCTGGCGTGTCCTTCAATGTCGTATCGTTAAATAGAAAAGTGCTAATATTAAACTCTCTATCCTTTTTACCAATGCCCTTCAACCGATCATACTGTGCCAAGAGCACGGCTGACAACCACAATTCATCCACCCGTCGACTGGTATCTGTAAACACACACAAGCCTACACGCTTATACCCCAAGTAATACAAGCGTTTAAGCGCTTCCTGCATCGCGTGAAAATGATGCGGCGTGCTACGATGCAATATAGGCGACATGTGCGAATACCCAACCGTCGCACAACTGAATTTCTCCCAATCCAAATCGAGTGGTTTATGCACATTCGGCGTCGGCGCGAGAAAGAGCCCCAAAATACCTCGGGCATAGAGTATTCGACTGAGGCGCCCCGGCGTCATATTGGGTTCCCCCAACCAAAAGTGCTCTAATTTATACCCCTGCCCCTCCAATCTCCTTTTCGCCCCTTCATAGCAACGCAGATAAAACGGATTCTTCAGCCAGATGTCACGGCTCTTAAAGTTGGTAATATAGGCGATCGTCGTGACACTAGAACCTGTTGAGCTACCACGACGGCGTGCCGCAAAGGCAGAAAGCAAGGGATCGGGCCGATATCCTAACTGATCCGCAACCGCCTGAATACGCTGACGGGTCGCTTCGGGGATTTGTGGATTCGAATTTAAGGCGCGACAAACAGTGGACGCAGACACACCAGCCGCCTCCGCCACTTCCTTCATCGTCACACGACCACCGTCCATTGAATGCTTAGTTGAAGTCGACACAGGCAAAATATTTTAAGGGTTAAATCCGTAGATTGCTGTATAAATTACCACGAATTATGATGAAGGCGAACATCCCAAAACTGGCTCACATCGCTGAGAAATCAACCCTTAAGCGCAATCTATTGCGCACACTTTGACAATCACACATATTGAAGTTTGCGACGCGCCTGCAAGCGATTAAGTCAACTCAATCGCTCGCGCGCAGGATTCCAATGCATAAAATGAAGGCTTGGGTAGTCCCTGCTGATTAAGCAGTCCCCATGCGGTCTCTGCAGGGCAATCCGGCTCCTGACATTGCCAGCAATTCGCAGCATCACGCCAATTATAGTAGGTTGCTCCAATGACAAAGGGCTTCTCGAGAAATATCTTCATCGACTCTTTGATATACTCAGCTTGCACCGCCTCACTATGCTCGCCTCTCCAGTTGAACTTCCAACGCTTCACATCGCAAGGATAGGCACCTGCATCAATGTCCGCTGGGGTCATATTTCCGCCTGCAGAGGCATAGCCAAACTCTTGAATAAAAATCGGCTTGCCTGTGAGTGCGTAAAATCCGTCCAAATACTCGTGCCAACTTTCCGGGCCGCCTTTGCGCCAAGACCCAGGATAACTATCAAACCCCGCATAATCGACTGGCAAAGAGGGGTCCCCATAAATGCCTTTCGCTAGAATCAAGCCCTCATGCGCATCCGTATTCCCGTCGACCTCACCGGGTAAAGAAGGAAACAAGGTGATATTGATGCCCACCTTCAACGAGGGAACTGCCTCCTTCATCGCACGAATCCCTACCTTCAGAAACTCGACCGATTGATCCATGTCCAGGTTATCGCGAAAGATCCAGATATCCAATTCATTCGCAACCTGCCACCACTCGATTAAACCTTCAAACTTCAGAGCAAAAAAACGACTCACCGCCGCATAAGCCTCATAGTATTCATCACTGCCGGGAGTCAGTCCAAGCTTAGCCATCTCGCGCGGCCCGGGTGACAGTCCCATTAATTGAAATCCTGAATCTCTCAAATCCTGCACCCGCTGACAAGCTTCCTCAAAACCTGAAGACTGTGGCTCATTCTTCATAAATGCAGCTGCATCAAATTGAAAGTCCCCAAAGCGTAACCAGCGAATGCCGACGGACCGCATCATCTCCAAGTCTTGACTAGTTAATTCAGGAAGTCGCGCAGCGACACCAAGCATAAAATCGTTTTCAATCTGCATTATACGAAGGGGTTGTTTGTAGAAATAAATACGGGCAACATGCCCACTCCGACTAACATGTGGCGAATGCTTGGTGTGGATCAACAGCCCCTCCACGCAATTAGTTGCACATACAAAAGAGACTTAGCTTAACTTGGCGGTGAACGACTGCGGTATCACAGCACACCACAGCTACGCAATTAATTGCGTGGCGGCAACCTTGCGAATGATGACTCCAAAGATATTTAATTAATGCTATGTTGCTTCCCCAATGCCCTTCGTATTTCAGAAAGAATATCGTAGTCCTGACCATCATTGCCGGCCTCATCGGCTCGATCTCAAGCCATGCCCTTGAGCCCATCCGCTACGTGGCGACGGGAGCACGTATCGGCGTCTACACCCAAAACACAGATACCGAGAAAACTGCCTACTGGCACCGCACACCTCACCAACTGGGGGGCCCGGTTTCTGAAATGCAAATTGGTTTCATGAACTGGTTACTCAGCTATTCTGTTGAAGCCGCCAACAGCAGCGAAGTCACCATCGAATACGCCTGGTTGGAGCGCGCTTCCGATGGGCAAGTCGTCCCCATTACCTTTAGCGGTTCCCGCAGTCTGGTCATGCCGGCCAACGATACAGAACCTTACTGGCTGGCCGACCCAATCGATTCCAGTGTATGGACCAGCGGCACTCCGCAACGAGACGAAGTCTTTTGGCTCAATATCAAAGGCAGCATCCCCGCTAGCGGCAAAGTTTGCCAAGGCAATCCAACAGGCTACAGCGGCTCCAAGTTCATCCTCTACGATCCAGCCAACGGGCCCGGCAGCTACGACACGACAGGTCCAGTCCCGTCGATCACCGGTCAATACGCACGCACCCGTGGCTTACCCACCATGTTCCTCGGACGCTTCACCGAGCCAGGATATCCCTCCGTGATCGGGATCGGCGATAGTATTCTCGACGGCTCAGGCGATGCCACGAGTTCCTACAGCACCATTTCCGGCTTCGGCTTCTTCTGCCGTGCGGCGGTCGATGAGGACGGCAAAAACACCATCGCCACTTTTAACCTCACCCGCCATGGAGCCACCACCACCGCGCTGCTCAAAGCAAGCAATCCTCGTCAGGCTCACTTTCTGAAGTATGCCAATGTCGCAGTGGAAGAATATGGCACCAATGATCTGGGAAGCAACGGGACGGGGGACGTCAGCGAGATTCTAAGCCGACTCGAAGACATTTGGACACTCTGCCGCAATGAAGGCATTCAAAAAATCATTCGCACCAAGCTCATGCCCCGAACCGTTTCGGCATCCTATAACTGGGTCAGCCTGGCAGACCAAACCCCCAACACAGGATGGGGCGACGCCAGTCAAGGAGACAGCGGGAAGCGCGACGCGCTCAACGCCGCTCTGCAAACCTCATTCAATAACGGCGACATCGACCTGCTACTCGACACACTCACGCCATTGGCGGACCCCACTGACGACCACTATTGGTTCACCAACGGCACCGGTGATTACATGACAAAGGATGGAACCCACCTAAACGGCACATCCAATGCCATTATTGCGGTCATCCTACGCGAGGCCTTACTCTCACTCACCGTCGAGGAGAACGCCCCACGCTATAGCAGCTGGGCCGAAGCGATCGATTGGGCCGGCGAAGATGACTCCCCTGAAGCGGACCCTAATCATGACGGCATTCCCAATGCCATGGCTTATGCCCTCGACCTCCCCCCATTGGCAACCATCCCCGCATCTGCTAGGCCCTACGCCACCTACGACAGCACGAGCGAGAATGGCCCATGGCTAAACTTTATCTTTCGACAAAACGTCAACGCCGAGGATGTCATTTTCAACTACCTCTCCACCACGAATCTAAAAGATAATTGGTCCACTCTGGTCACCGACGACATTGAAATCATCGAAGAAACTATAGATCCCGACCCCGACGGTGACGGCAGCGCAGTGCTCAAAAAGCTACGCATCAAACTCGCATCTGAAGACACGCAACGTTTCCTCAAATTGGAACTCACACTCTAGTATACCTGGGCTCAATAGTATGCCTGAGCTCAACTGCTCTCAATGAGGCAATCGTCTATTGCCCTCAAGTTCTCTTCGTGAGCACTCCCATGAGTGTATAAAAATTCATCATACACCCACCAATCAAACAGACATCCATTTCCGAGCCGATCACCACCTTGGCGTGCTGGCACTCGGATGACTCCAGTCAGCGGTCGAGCCAGTGAAAGCAGCGCAACGCTAGATAGTAAGATTGCCATGGTTGAACCGGAGTGATGTTAAGCTTCAACTGCGCATTTCAGGGCCATGGCGTATGATCAGCAGCAGCGCCGATGATCGACAATAAACAAAAAAAGGTGGGCCACACAACGTAGCCCACCTGATGTCTATGAAATTTGAAGAGTAGATGAAAACTCAATTAGCAACGGCGCCGGATCACAACTAATCCCATCAATAAAGCCCCAACAAACACGCCAGTATGAGCAGGCTCTGGAATCGCAGAAGCACGAATCGACTCCAATGCTGCAGTATCCAAAACTCCGTTATAAATACGAACATCATTAAACAATGCAGTCGGCGTACGATCAGAGCTCGTTGCCGGAGTGCCACCGATTTCAAGATCTGATGAGCTCGCAACGATCGCTCCAGACTTCGCATCCGAATCGTTCATCACGACCGAGTCTGTTTCGCTCCCCAAATAGAAAGAGACGTTATCCCCAGTGCCAATGCTACTATCATAAGTAACAGCAAGAAAAACCCATTCATCAAGTTGATAGCCGACATTATCGGAAGATTGCACCGCCCCGGAAGTACTATTAAAACCAAAAGAAATGCGGTAGTCACCATCCGTTAGCGCGCCTGTTTTTAAATTCATTTCAAAACCACTGGCACTACCACCAATATTCGAAATCAAACGATCACTATCACCAAAAGCACTCACATTCACCCACATGCTAATGGTAATCGCGTTCAAAGCAAACGCAGCATTATTGGAAGTATCAGCTCTAAAAAAATCCTGCGTACCATCGGCAGTCGACAAAGCGTAATCAAAAGTCCCAGCACCTCCGGCCTGAAAACTTGCACTGTTAATTAATTCACCATCGATCTCCAGCGTACCCGAATCTTCCAGACTATTGTCCATCGTGTAATGCGATAGCAAGGTCTGCCCTTGAGATCCAGTTGCGGCTAAAGTAAGTAAAACAGCTGCTTTAGTGAAGATAGATAGAGGTAAAAATCGAAATGAGTACATAATAATATTAATTAGTTAGAATGAAAACTGAGGTGCTCGCCTAGCCTTTTAATTCCTCAGATCGAGACAATTCAATTTAGTTGCCATAATTGCTCAAAAAATTACTAGATTTCAGCATGCTCACTGAGGACAAAGATCAACTGCGCTATATTGACTGGAATAATCTGCACTTTGCGCTGGAATGGATATACGAAGGCAAGCCTGCCCAAAGAAGCTGCCGCAGCTACCACAGCTTCCCTGGACTATCTGCATGGCTAATAAACAAAGGCAGCATCAAAGTGGTCGGTGAAACTTACTCAGTCGAAGCAGAGGCAGGTGACTGGGTCTTCCCACCGGCCAAAAAAGATGAGCGCATTTTCAGCAACGACCTAGAAATACTCTCCCTACGCTTCGAAGCGAGTTGGAGCGCCGACCATGAACTTTTTAAAGAAGCCAATCCACTGACTTGCAGCTCGAAGGATTTCCCAAGGTTAGAACGGCTCGCTCGATCTTTACTCAAGACAGCAGGCCCACACCTCACACATCATAGAAGTGAGATGAAATTTCAGTCGATCGACATCTACAAATACACTAAAACACACCGGGGCTTCATGGATTGGATCGAGGTATACTTGCGAACTATGCAAAAAATAGGCGCACAATTCCATCGAGTAAAAATCACCGATGAACGTGTTCATGTGGCCAAAACTTACATCGATACCATAGACTTGAACACCAGATTTCGAGAAAAGATACTCGCAGATAAAGTCGGTATTAGCGTCGCGCAGCTCAACCGTATCTTCGTCAAAGATATGGGGATCACCCCCACCGCATACTACAGCGAACGAAAATACCGCAAAGCCAAACAAATGCTAATTAACTCCCCCGCCCCCATCAAACAAATTGGCTACGAACTCGGGTTCAATAATCCCTCCAACTTTACTAACTGGTTCTACTCAAAGTCAAAACACAGCCCCAAGGCCTTTCGCCAACAAGCCATGCAGTGACGGCTCAACAAGTGAGCAGTCGTTCCCGCCCACGTGCAACCAATTGCAATTCGCGGACCTTGTGAAGAATCGTAGATTGGGTTCTCCTAAGATCGACTACCCCTGGTCGAGTTCCCATTTGGGGACCATCTTACCCACTCCTACCCCTAAACATTATGATTCGACACATATCGCGATCTGTTACGCTGCGCTTACATCACTGGTTTAAACGTCTCGGCGCTCTGACTGGCCTCCCCCTCCTACTCTGCCTCACAGTAGAAGCCGCACCGCCGGAACTCCAAACACAAGGGAACCAAATCGTAGTCAAATCCACCGGTGAACCCATCCGACTGGTCGGCGTCAATATCCCGAGCCTCGGCTGGGGGAACGGAGAATATCTAAGCGAATCCGTCGATGCAGCCTACTGGGAATGGCGAGCAAATATTATACGACTTCCCATCAGCCAAAGTCATTGGCTAGGCCCCAATCAAGTCACCTACCGCGAGATCGTCGACGATGTCATTCAACAAATTTCGGACTACAACATGTATGTGATCTTCGACTTACATGAATTTCATAAGCCCACCAACACGAACCTCACCTTTTGGCTAGATGCTGCCGATCGCTACAAAAATAATCCTGCGGTTTTGTTCGGATTGTTCAATGAACCGAACAACCTCGGTGGTTGGGATGCCTGGCTCAACGGCACGACCAATCAGCCGGGCATGCAAGACTTACTCGATACCGTTCGTTCTACGGGCGCCAACAACATCGTTCTAGTCGGCGGCAGTGACTACGCCTATGATCTAAGCGGTGTCTTCGATGGCTACGTGCTCACAGATACAACAAATGGAAACGGTGTCGTCTATGACGCACACCTCTACCCCTTAAAAAGCTATTGGCAATCGCGCGTAGGTAATATCGGACAAGAGCACCCAATTTTGCTAGGTGAAATCGGCCACCCGGGTGGTACCTCCTTTCTCGGCTATTCCATCGATGACGAATTCAGCTGGGTACCACAAGCGATGGATTGGGTGAACTCGCACAACTTTCACTGGACAGCTTGGTCACTCCACCCGACCGCTAGCCCAAATATGATCAACAGCTGGGACTTCACTCCGACCAGTTTCTGGGGAGCGGCGGCGATCGCCCACATGCACGCGAATTCGAATCCATCAGCCGAACGCGTCATAGGTGGCACCGTCATCGGCACAACGGGCACACGAACCGAACCACTCTCCGGTGTTCTAACTGATTGGAAATATGGCGCAGTCACCCCTTTCAACGGAGGATTCAGTACTTACTTCGATGCGGCCACCGCCGATGGAGCCTGGACCGGACTCGATCTGATTACTCCCCAACGCATCACCCGTATCGAATACATGCCGCGTGAAGCTTACGGCAGTCGTATGGTCGGCGGTGTTTTTGAAGCGTCTAACACCGCCGACTTCAGTTCAGACGTCACCACACTCTACACGATTACCAACAGTCCAGACGACTCTGGCCTCATTTACACATCTGCAATAATCAACAATACCAACACTTTTCGTTACATTCGCTATGTCGGTCCCGATGGCGCTTATTGCAACGTCTCTGCCCTCCTATTCTATACCGGCGATGGCATTGCCGATACAAGCGCTGGCGAAGATGTTATCGTGGATAATGCCGATGGCAGCGGACTCCATACAGTCGGTACATGGCTCAGTAGCACAGGAACCAGTGGTTACAACGCCAGTAACTACTTGCATGACAATAATTCATATAAAGGACAAAAGAGTGTTCGCTTTACTCCAAACCTGGCCAGCTATGGCGACTACGAAGTCTTCGCTCGCTGGACAGCCAGCGCCAACCGTGCCAGCAATGTCCCCGTCGATATTATCCATGGCCACGGTACCGCGTTCGATCAAATCGATCAAAAAATCAATGGCGGGGATTGGATTTCGCTCGGTGTCTTCCCTTTCGGCGCAGGAACCAGCGCGAGCCTATTGATGGGTAACACCAATACCGATGGCTATGTGGTCGCAGATGCAGTTCGCTTCGTTAAAATCACAGACGACATTATCATCGATAACAGTAATGCATACGGATTACATGCTGTCGGAAACTGGCGTATCTCTTCTGGTTCTGGCTACAATGGCTATGCGCGTCACGATGAAAACACAGATAAAGGCAATAAGAGCATGCGCTTCACACCGGACATATCCATTGCCGACGATTACGAAGTCTTCCTACGATGGACCGCGCATCCTAATCGCGCAAGCAATGTCCCGGTCGACATCATTTCCTCTCAAACAGGAACAACGACTGTAACGATTAACCAACAACAAAATGGCGACATCTGGCACTCACTCGGCACCTACCCGTTAGGTACCGGCACAGGCAACAGCGTCCTGATTCGCACGAATAACACTAACGGATACGTCATCGCAGATGCGGTCCGCTTCATCCGCGACACTGCGACTGAATACATCATTGACAATACGGAATCCACCTACGTCACACTAAACGGAAGTTGGAGTAGCAGCACCAGCACTTCCGGCTACTTCGGAAGCAACTACCTACATGATACTAACAGCGGCAAAGGAAGTAAATCGGTTCAGTTCACACCCAACCTCGCCAAGGCGGCAACCTACGAAGTATTCGCACGCTGGACTGCCTATACAAACCGCGCGAGCAATGTCCCTGTGGATATCAACTACAATGGCGGAAACACGACCGTCACGATCGATCAAAAACAGAATCACAACCAGTGGATCAGCCTCGGCAGCTACAGTTTTAGCGCCGGAACCGCAGGCACCATCACTTTCCGCAACGACGGCACCAACGGCTATGTCATCGTGGATGCTGTGCGCCTCGTCGAACAATAAATGTCCAGTGCAATCGCTCACATGGCTAAGCGGCCTACTCGACCTATCCCTAGGCCAAACCATATCCTGGATATAAGAATCCATATTTGAGCTTTCCCAATAATATGCCCCCGACACCCACATACGATCTTTGTGTCTACGGAGACTCCCCATCCGCCATCGCGGCCGCGACTCAGGGAGGGAGAATGGGCGTTCGCACAGTATTAACTGTCCCGGGTAACCATGTCGGAGGCATCCTCGTCAATGGACTGGGTTCTAATGATCTGGACAATCATAACTTCAAAAACTCAGTTGCTGTCGGCGGGATCGCCCGGGAGTTTTATCAACGTATAGCAGACTTCTACGGCGGAGGTTTAGGCTATCGCTTCGAACCTCATGTTGCAGAGTCAATCTTCCTGAGCCTGCTCGAAGAGGCCGGTGTCGACATCCTCTTTGACCGACGACTGCGGGAAAATGGTGGTGTTACGATGCATCAACATCGCATAACCGCGATCCACTTCGAAAACGGAGCTAGCATTCTAGCCCGTCAATTTATCGATGGCACTGTCGAAGGTGATTTAATGGCCTTTGCCGGCGTTCGCTACACCTATGGCCGCGAAGGGAATGCGGCATATGACGAAACGCTTAACGGCGTAGTTCACCATTCCAATTATCGCCAGTTCACAGTTAAAGTGGATCCTTACATCGAAGCCGGAAATCCGGATTCGGGACTCATCGCCAGCGTCCAGGCGGAACCGCTGGCGGAAAACGGCAGTGGTGACCGGGCCAGCATGGCTTTCTGCTTTCGCATCTGTCTGACTTGCAATTCACAGATACGTATTCCAATCCCCCAGCCAGACAATTATCAGGCGGAGCAATATGAGATCTATCGACGCTACTTTGCTGCGGGCGCGGGTGACAACTTTTTTGCACCCGATGCGCGCATCCCGAATCAGAAATCCGATATCGGTAGTTGGCACGACCTCTCGGCCAATCACTACGGATACAGCCACGGCTGGCCCGATGGCAACTATGCAGAACGAGAGAGTATCTACCAGAGGCATCGCGACTTTACGATCGGGCTCATCTGGTTCCTGCAAAACGATCCTTCCGTGCCAATATGCATTCGCCAAAAATGGGCCAACTGGGGCCTACCTGCGGATGAGTTTCAAGACAATGAGCACTGGCCGCATCAACTCTACGTGCGCAACGGACGACGTATGCTCAGCGACTGGATCATCACCGAAGCAGATCTCACACAAGGGAATCCCAAAGTCGCCGAGGACCCGGTCGCACTCGCCTTTTGGCCTCCCGACATGCATCATGCCCGCCGCATCGTCAAAGACGGGCAAGTATGGAACGAAGGCTTTGTTTTCGGTAGCGACATCCAGTGGCGCCCCTTTGGAATCAGCTACCGGGCCATTCGTCCCAAGGCAAATGAATGTACCAATCTACTCGTACCCTCAGCCCTGTCATCCTCCTATGTCGGCTACGGAGCCGTTCGTCTGGAATGGACTTTCATGGTACTAGGACAAAGCGCGGCCACCGCCGCAGTAATCGCCCTCCGGACAAAAGACACAGTTCAGAATATCTCCTACGAGCAACTACGTGAACAACTCCTCGTTGATGGGCAGATTCTGGAAAATATACAGACTGAATAAATTACCGTGCCATCCTCTAACCGACCACGCGGCCCGGCAAACCTAGCTTGCCGATTTCACAACACCCCTCGCACATATCCCGGACGCCTGAGGCAGGAACTGTTGCCCCAACCGTCCGCGAGACGCGACCGCCGCACGAAGCTTGCTATGCTCTACCGAACAAACGAAGCCTCCGACGCCTGAGGGCAGGCGTCCCTACCTTTAGCGCATCCGCTTCATTTCAAACTGCTTGCCATGCAAGGCCTCCTTGGCAAACACGCCCCAAAACTCGGTGGGCTCGTAAGTCCAGTCTTTGATCAACACCGGCGTCGCTCGGGGATGAAAGCACCAGGCGGTCCAGTTGAGGCGGTATTTTTGAATAAAGCCCAACATATCCGGCACCCAAGTATAAGGCGACTCCTGAATTTCATGCGGAATAAAGTCCATTTTATTCGTATCGGCCCCCACTTCACCGACAAGGATCGGATACTGCTCGGCCACTGGAAGCACAGTCTTCGCCCATCCCGTATGCCAGTTGTATTGATGCCATGAATACATAATACCATTGCCCCCTTCGTGCTCATCAAGCGCATAGCCTTGGACCACACCAGATAAGTCTCCCGACCATCCGATGCCACCGACAACGACGATGTTTCTCGCCCCCGTCGAGCGCACCGCATCCAACAGGCCCTGCATACCTACAGACTCGTAGCCTTGATTGGCTTTCTTCTCAGCATCAGTTAAAAAACCGGATTCATCTACACCTGTCTTGGTGCCGACCCAGCCGCCATTGCGCCAGACCTCCCAGGAGATTCCGTGCGGCTCATTCATCAGATCAAACAAGACAGCGGGGTGATTCTTGAAGTGTGTCGCCGCATCGACCCAGAACTGTGCGTGGATCGGCTTTGGTGCGCGATAACGGTGCAGATCCAACACAAGATAGGCCCCGCGATTGGCGACGAGCGTCACGATCTGATCGATCGTATCGCGATAGCCTTGTCCACCATCTTTCTGGTAAACGCTAGTGCCATACCAAAACTCTTCTTTAACTGGTAGACGAATGACATTGGCATTCCACTCTTCGATACCAACTACGGCCGACTTAATCACCTGTGTATCGTGTGGCAGCGTCTCCAGATTACCGGCATTCAAGCCCTGCAACCATACTTCTTCGCCATTGGAATCCACCAGACGATTCCCTTCAGTATGTAGTTCCAAGGGCCAATTTTCTTTTTGCGGCTCCTCAGGCGCCACGTAGCGCATACGTGCTTCTTCCGCTCGTTTAGCAGCCGCAGCTTCTAAGGCTTGTGTGTCGGTCGGCTCCAACTTGATATCATCAATATCCATGGTGCCACTCGCCACACTAAACAATGCAGGCATTAACTTAATACTCACAGCGCCTTCTGGCACGAGAAAATCCCGGCTCACATGCACCCACCCATCGGTGCCACGCGAATAGGATGGGCTTGGCTGCGGCTTCAACTTCTTACCATCGGCATCGAGAATCTCTGCGATGACGCGCGCATCAAACCAAGGCTTTTCCCCCACCTTCAAATCCGTCACACGCCAGCGCCAAGACAACTTCAGCGCCTTAACATCGCTGGGCAAATCAATCTCACGATACAACATAATCAACTTCCCGGGTTCGGTCGACTTCATGCGCACAAAGTGATCGCCCGCTTCGTTCTCGTAGCTACCGTTTTCCTTGAGCTGCCCCCAATGATCGGGCCATGCTGGATTCTTTTGAGTCGACTCAAAGTTACCATTAGAAATCAGCGAACCTGTCGCATCCAACAAGGCCTTCGCTTTAGCCTGTCGTTTTTCAATATCAGACTGTTGCTGTAAGGCCTGCTCCGATTCTTTTAATGCAGCCGCTTCGAGTAATGCCGTGGGATCAATCGGTGTCAGTACCAGATCATCTAAATCATAGGTGCCCGCCTTTACGTTAAACAAGCAAGGCATGAACTTAATAATACGCGCCCCCTCTGGAACTAAGAAACTCGCTTCTTTTGTCACCCACTCGGGTTGATCTTTGCCATAGGCAAATGGCTTCGGACTCTGCGTAAGCTTCTTGCGATCCCCATCCATAAACTCAAACAAGATACGCGCATTGAACCACGCCTTCTCGCCGCGTTGCAGATTCGTAATGCGCTGCTTCCAGCTGAATTTCAAAGCGCGCACCCCCTCAGGCACCGCAATCTCACGATAAGCCATGACCAGTTTTCCAGGCGTGGTAGATTGCATACGCAGATAGCGGTTCCCACCTTCTTCGCCCCACAGGATGCCCGTGCCTTTGGGCCAAGCGTCTGGCCATTGATCCATGTTGGCATCGAGTTCGACGCCTGGGTTGGATAATATAGAATCCTGCAGTGACGCAGCCTGGGCCGACGACACGCTACCTGCCCAAAGCAGGAAGATCGATTGAAGGCATAGAAGATGAAGAGAAAATCGCATACGATTGAGTTAATTGATAGGAAGAAAATTGAAAAACGATCTGATTAAAATGAAGCGTAAATTATAGTAAAGATGCAGGGTCGATCGGAGTAATCACCAGGTCATCTAAATCGTAAGTGCCCGCATTAACATTAAATAGGCAGGGCATGAACTTAATAATTCGCGCCCCCTCAGGAACCAAGAAACTCGCTTCTTTCGCCTCCCACTCGGGGTGATTTTTACCATAGGCAAATGGCTTCGGACTCGGCGTAAGCTTTGCGCGACCTGCATCCATAAACTCAATCAAGATGCGTGCGTTGAACCACATTTTCTCACCTGGTTGCAGATTGGTAATGCGCTGCTTCCACGTAAATTTCAAAGCGCGTGCATCGGCGGGCACCCCAATTTCGCGATAAGCCATTAACAGTTTCCCTGGAGCCGTTGCTTCAATCCGAAGAAAACGATTTCCTGCTTCCTCCCCCCACTGGAGGTGTTCGCCCTTCGGCCAACGATCCGGCCATTGGTCAAGGTCCGCATCCAACTCAAAGCCGGAATTCGTAATAAGTGAATCCGCCGCTGCGGTCATTTGCGCAACAGCAGAACTACCAGTCCACGCAAGTAGCAGAACAGATTGAAGACAGAGTAAACAGGTGGAGTATCGCATTGTAATAAGAATAATGAGGTTAAAGACAGACCGTCGAAGATCTATAAAACAACGCTACATAAGATCATCTAAACCACAATCAAAGCTCTCCGCAATAAGTTGCACAGAGCCAGCATTGTATCAGCAATAGGAACGATACATTGCTCGAATCACCGTTCAAATCCCTCAATGATCCCACCCAACTATTAAAGCCCCATTATCCAATGCAGCAGTCACCACGACTTACTTTACTATGTTTAATCGCACTCACATGGAGCACTGTCCAATCTATGTTCGCCGACAACATTGATCGCAACTACCCCAACGACCCACCCACCGAGAGCGCAAAAGCTGGTAACTGGCCCGCGCCCATCAAAGTCTCCGGCAATCGCTTGACCAATGCGAACGGCGAAGAGGTCTGGCTTCAAGGCGTCGCGATCCCCGGACTGGAAATCGTGCCGGCCGGTCATGGTGTAGTTCACTCAGCCATCGTGGCGATCGAAGAGTGGAAGGCCAATGTGGTGCGTCTGGCCATTAAAGATGAGTTCTGGTATGGCCTCGGCAAAGGACAAAGCGACGGCGGACTCGCCTACCGTGCCACCATCGATGCGGCGGTCAACGCAGTCGCCAATCGCGGTGCCTATATCGTGCTCGACAACCACCGCTTTCGTGCGGTCAAAGCAGAACACCTCCCCTTCTGGCAAGAGCTCGCCACGCTCTACAAGAATCATCCGGCGGTGCTCTTCGACATCATCAACGAACCGCACGGCATCTCCTGGGAAGTCTGGCGCAATGGCGGCTTCGTGGCCGATGAGTCAGCAGCCATCAACGAAGCCGGCTTTCTCAACGAAACCACCCTGCAAGCCAACCGAGGCTTCGAATCGCCCGGCATGCAAAAGCTCGTTGACGCCATTCGACAGACTGGGGCAAAGAACGTCATCATCGCTGGTGGATTGCAGTGGGCCTACGACCTCTCAGGCATTTTGGAAGGTTATGCACTGGACGATCCAGCGGGGCACGGCATTATGTATTCGACTCATGTATACAATTGGAAAACCGGTTGGCAAAAAGCCTTTCTGGACGCCGCGGAGCACTACCCGATCTTCGTCGGTGAGGTCGGCGCAGATATTAAGAAGATGCATTTCATTCCTTCAGACGACCAAGAAGATCCCTACACTTGGGTGCCCGACATGCTAGGCATTATTCAAAAGCATCGACTCAACTGGACAGGCTGGTCCTTCCACACATGGGCCACTCCTGTGATGCTTTCCAATTGGCAGTATGAACCCACCCCTTTCTGGGGGGCATTCGCAAAACGTGCCCTCGCCGGTGAGCAATTCAAAAACAAAGGCCTTCGCTAAGATCAGAACATCAGAACAAAACTCCAGCCAACATCAATTCCACACACAACATGACCACACAAACATCTCCCCTCCAACGCCACCCCGCCAATCCAGTACTCCACGAAGACGACATCCCATGGGATTGCATGTCCGTCTTCAACGCGGGCGTCTGCAAATGGGAAAATGGCTACATCATGCTCTTTCGCACCGACTCCGGCCCCCGCGCCCATCCGGATGCCTATCTGACTCGCGTGGGCCTAGCGCGCAGCCAGGACGGCCACAATTGGAAAGTCGACCCGGAGCCGATTTTTGATCAACAGAAAATCCGCGAATGGCTGAAAAGCCAATATGATGTACGCTTTGGGGATAAGGAAGTCGTCCGTGTCTACGACCCACGCATCACGATGATCGATGCTGAGGCCTACTT
This sequence comes from Thalassobacterium maritimum, assembly GCF_031127805.1. Classification (NCBI taxonomy): domain Bacteria; kingdom Pseudomonadati; phylum Verrucomicrobiota; class Opitutia; order Puniceicoccales; family Coraliomargaritaceae; genus Thalassobacterium; species Thalassobacterium maritimum. The sequence goes on from NZ_JARXHW010000022.1 coordinate 58,738, forward strand.
CTGTTTCGCAGTCGATACACAGCATGGCATTCGCGGAGGCATCGCCAAAAGCACCGACCTGCGCAACTGGGATCTCCTCCACATCACTTTACCCGAAGATCGGAACATGGTGCTCTTTCCCGAGCGCGTGAACGGCAAACTCATCCGACTCGACCGTCCATTCCCCCTCTACCTGCGCGGCGGTCGCGAGTCCTTTGACATCTGGATCAGTGAGTCTCCCGACGGCATCCATTGGGGCGAACACAAACTCCTGCTGGCTGCGGAAGAAATTCCATTCGGCAACGCCAAGATCGGCCCCGGTGCGCCGCCAATCCGAACTGAAAAAGGCTGGCTCACCACCTTTCACGCCGTGGTGAAGCATGAGGACAAAGAACTCTTCACATGGAGTGAAGGCACGTGGAACAAAGAATACATTGCCGGCCTGATGCTGCTCGACCTCGAAAATCCAGCCAAAGTCATTGGCATGAGCAAAGAGCCGCTACTACGTGCCGAAGCTCCTTACGAACTGGAAGGCTTTCGCGGTTCCGTCATCTTCCCCGGTGGCTTCATTCTGGAAGACGACGGCATAGTCAAAATGTATTACGGCGCAGCCGACACCGTCGTGGCCCTCGCGGAAGGTAAGTTAGAAGACCTGCTAAGTACGATCGAACCGCTATAACAAAGAACCGTGCGCTCTGACGATCCAAGCAACACCACGACTTCCAATAAGGCCAGTCAGTCTGGCTGGCAGCAATCATGGTGCTAGACATGGGAACCTCAAAATGGCAAGTCTCAGGCCGAACCAATGCAACTAGTTGCACTAGCAATGAGTTGCCCCGACATCAACGACGCAATAAATTTCATTATCTCACTAGAATGACTACCGCCCCTCACCCCCATGAAAGCATTCAAAAAAACGTCCCCGCACCTGAACGGATTCAGCCTGATTGAATTACTCACAGCAGTCGCCGTGCTCGGCATACTCGCCGCAATTCTGATTCCCACCATAGCGAATGTCCGCACCAAAGCCAGTTCCGCAAAATGCACCTCGCAATTAAGGCAAATCGGCGGCGCCTTTCAGATGTATTTACAAGACAATAATAATCTCCTACCCAAATCAGCACTCGGAGATCCCTTTTCAGGACAAAGCCCGTATTACAATCGAGACCCTCGTCGGATACAGACACTATTCGGCTCTTATTGGGGAGCCCTCAAAGCCAACAGCTGGAGTAACTCCGAAGCCAATATGAGCTACGATGGCACTTTATCATGGCCAGAATGGGAAAATAATCGGCGAGGAAACGGGCCAAGCCTGATCGGCAACTGGCCGCTAAAATTAACCAACAGTGAAACCCCAGCGACAAAGCCACCTTGGGGCAAATCTTACCTATTAATCGAAAATCCAAGCCAAGCGGTCATGTACACAGAATCCGATGCTGAATTAATTCCTAACGCGGGCTGGTCTAGTGCCCTGCCAGAAAAACCAATTCATGGCAATTTCCGCAACGCGCTGTTCTTCGATGGCCACGTGGAGCAATTGGATCTCAACTTCAACCTTAATATTATTTAGTAAAAAGCTTGCGCCAATAACGCCAATAAATCCGAACACTGTCTCGTGGTGCGCAGAGAGTGACTGCTTTGTCTAGTCTTGAAGCGAAGTATCCGTATAACTCAACCAGTAATGCCCAGGAGGCGGTGGGCCGTATTCAATGATTTCAGACTCCGTGTAGGTATGCCGCATCCCACTCGGCGAATACACTACGATCCCAGTCATGCGCTCGTTTGACCGCATCACGGAAACGTCATCATACAGAATGTTCCACTGCTCTGACTCCTTCTCGGCGACTCGTGTGAAAAACCGCCGCTTGTGGTCCAGTTTCGGTTGCATGAATTGCACCTCTTGCGGTGCAATCGAAAAGATACCACTGCCGACACTGGCAGCGATCGGCAAGTGCCCCAAATTAATGACACGCACAGTTCCCGCGGGAAAATCCTCCTCGCCGTCCTCGTAATAAGTTAAAATATACTCACCACTCGCAGTCGCGGCAATGACCACTAAAACGCTTTCGACAGTGTCGCTCACCTTCACCTGAGCAATCGCCTCATACCGAGTGTGCGCCTCCCCCGAATCATCGAGAAAATGGATTTCTTTATACACGTCGCATGGCCTGTCCGATTTAACATCAAAGGGCGGACTGATCGCATAAGGGTATGAACTAACAGATCGATACTCGCCATTGTCCTTAATCACATATGCCGCATCCGATTCGTCTAAAAACAAAACGCGGACTGCCACCGCTGCTGTCTGTGCCGCTGCAGCACTCACAGAGAAACTCATCAACAAAAAGCAGCAAAGCGCACGAGGCGGAAACAAGACATTCATACTATAATTCATCTTCAGTTAACCAGCGAATAGAGATAATTTGATATTTCCGACCGAAACTTAGGTTGTCCGCATGCAACGCCGGATCCACTGCGGCATCGCCTCCTTCGCTCGGCGGCCGCACATAGTCTGGCAAACGCTGCACCAGCGCTTCACACCAAGCTCTGGACTTCACCGACGACGAAACTGGATCCAAGACATCACCATACGTTCGAATGCGAAAGGTATCACTCCGCGCGGAGAGGTACTGCCCGATGCGAGAAAGCACGTCCCCCTGTAATACATGGCCAGGGAAACCACTAATGAAGGAATCCAGCTTATATGCGCTGTCCTCCATAATATTGGCATCGTCTAATGTGGGTTTATCAAAGATTGTATCCACACGCCCGTCGTTCACCGCAACATCCAGTGCGGATTGCAAGGCTCCCTTTAAGCCCAGCCCGTATGTATCATTTCCGCTGGACACTAAGCGACGATTCACAAAATCCGCCATGGAAAGAAACGGCCCGCGTAAAACAACTTGTCTGACCATTTCCTCAGACAGGTCTTGAATCTCAGCAGCCGTCAAATTGCGAAAGCCTGCCCAGGCATTCTCGTTATTCGCCGTCGCAGCCGCATTCGATTCTCCAATACGTTGCAAACTACGCGCAAAGGGAGCCGTTAAATCCGCACTATCCGCCTCATCTCCTATCGGCACACCACTCAAACTAGCGAACCAGGCTTTCCATGCTTCCACCGAGGTGGAATTAATATTAAAGGCCCCCTTAGACATCAAATTCGCTGCAGCCATACGACTGTTCTCTGAACGGCTCGGATTACCGTCACCTCGAAATTTTGTTTCATCGTCGTGCGGAACCTCAGCCTGACTACGAAAGGGCTGATAGCGATGATTGACCAACTGATCGTTCTCAAAATCAAAATCTCCAAGTGCCGGATAGGTCGAAAAGTAGAACCGGTCCCACAGCGCATCATTCCATAAATAGGAACCATCATAATGATATCCAGAATACCCCGCGCCGAAGACTTGATCACGCGCCACACCGGGATTTGGATACGAATTCGATAGCGTGTAATTGCCCTGCCAGGCTTGAACCGTCGTCGCATTCTGCACATTCGCACCGTACAAGGCTTTCATACTGGAATAGCCCTGCCAATTGATCCGATCGACATAAGCCATCGTATTGAAGTGCTGCAATTGTCCCAACGAGCTCAAGCCGATCCCCGGTTCGGGATATTCATAAAGCAAATTGGTAAACCCCAGGTCACTGCCGATGCCAGGCGGCGGCGCGGTATCATAACTACTCACACCTGAATTCACTGGGCCCCATCGCACATTGGTCAAACTACCGCTAGGCCGCAGCAGATTCGCGCCGATATACTTCTCATTCCCGGGAAATCCTGTTTTTACATAGCCCCGTGCCCACTCTTTTAAATGTGTGCCAGATGTAAAACCATGAAAGCCAGTGATCATGGACATCCGGTAATTTTGCTGCAGAAAATAAGCGCGTTGAAAAGTGCCCTGCGACAGGTCCTCCAGACGAAAATAACTGCCCCCTCCCACTCGCAAGCCCGAATCAACAGGATATACCAAAAAGACATTACTGGAATCATCGCCCGTCGAGGGGTAATGCGGCGAAACCGAATGGACTAAACGGCGATCCCCCACTGTTGCCTTTTCCGCAGGGTCATAGTCTAAAAACAACTCGGTTAAAATATGTGCTTTGCTAAAAAACAAAGCCGCATGTGTCGTCCCGCTCGGAATCGTCACTCCGGTATCATATACCAAATACGCCGATGGGTCATAATCGTTCACCATGGTCGCTTGAAATGCCGCCTGAGCATTGGCACCTGAGGGGATCAAGTCACCACTGACTTGTAGACTGAATATCTGTGCTTCGCCGGGCGCCATGCCATCACTCTGTAAAATCATTTGAGCGCTCCCAAGACCTGCTCCGGCCAAGCTCACTTGATTCGTATTGGAAAACTCCGCGACCTGCGGATCATCAACATTCGCAGGTGTGCCAAACCGAACATAAGCCGTTTGAGAATCAGTGAACAGCACCGTATATTGGGCAGGCGCAAGGGGCACTGAGTATGGATTGACCAAGACCACTTGTGGAATGATTTGTAATTGAACAGTGCTCCCCACGTTCAAATTATAAAACACTTTCGCCTGACTCACCATAGGCCCAATACCACTTTGCGTGGGCGATTGGAGTCGAGGAATAACCGCCCCCGTATTCGTGTAAACACCAACCGGCGTATCCGTGCTCAAATTACCCGCATTGTGATAGGAGCCAAGCATCTCCCAAGTCGGCGTATACGCCATAATTCCGGGAGCGACGCTGTATTGTTGCCGGCTATCACCATAGCCGGTATCGCTTGGCACCTCCGCATACGCAGTAGTCAAAGGGTTTAAAAAGCGGTTCGAACTCGCCGTCGGCTCAATTACGAAGTAGCCATCCGCAGCATTCACCTCATAAGCCGCAGCTGCTGCAGATTGTAGCGACGCCACATCGGCTTGCCCGAGAATGTATGAAAGGTCCCGCTTCAAGCCTCCGTGTTTCACATCAGCCAATACTCCCCATGAGCTTAGAGTGAGATCATGGAAACGTGAATCGAGCTCATCCATATAGGCGGAATCATTATTGAGAAATGCAAAATCACGTAGAGAAAATATATCTGCCAGGGCTGGATCATTGGGCGTATAGAATGGAGCCAACCCATCTGAACCATCGGTCGTCATCGCTTCAACTGCCACACGTTGCGCCGAAGCCGCACGTCGCAATTGATCGGAAGGCAAGGCAGACTCCGCATATGGGTCCACCAAATTCGCTCGCGCCTTCACTCCCTCATCACCAACCCACCAAGCATAACTACCATGCCCCGACACGCCTAAATCTATCTCCATGATCGGTGCAGTCACCGAACGATCGATCGCCTCGCCCCCCCCAGTCGCATTTCCATCGGGCGTCACCAGTAAGGCATAGCGCTGCCCACCGCTTCCAAGAATCGTGTCCGAAGGCCGACTTGTCGCATTTAAGCCAGTTACCTGATCCGTCGGATTATAATCGATCGCGCCTTCATTGCCACTAACCAACCAACTCAACAGGCTTGGCTGTGCATTGTATCCCTTGGGGTTTTCAGGATCATAGGCCGACGTATTCGTATTGCGCCATACCCCCGTCCATTGACGATTTCGCTGCGCCTGCCAATATGTATCTAACTTCGTCTGAACCGTCGCCCCATCCTCTCCACTCAGCAAGTTCACTGATGCGGGCAGCGATACATCAGCCCGCCCCGTCACTCGCTGATCTGGCCCCGTGTGTTGTTGCAATGCGCCGAGTGCTATGTTCAGCCCGAGCATGGCATTCTGCTTCGCCTCCAACTGGCTTAATGAATCACTCGCCAGTCGCGTCTCCACTCGAACAAAAGCTGTCAGACTTAACAACAATAACAGGACAAATGAAAGAATCCCTAATGATATAATGAGGGCAAAACCACCACTTCGATGGCTTCGACTCTTCTTTACACATAAATGACTGTGCTCAGGGATGAACATTTATACGATCAACTTGAGTGTGGTGTCCGGGCAATGCAAGAAACGTTTGAACATAGCCATTAGCGTAAACGATCCAACTTGAACGGCTTCCCACCCAAGGCTTCTTTGGCTTGTTTGCCCCAGAAAGGAGTCGGCTCATAAGTCCAATCCTTGAGCATGCGGGGGCTGGCACTCGGGTGAAAACACCAGGCGGTCCAGTTTAATTGATACTTCTGAATCAAACCGAGCATCGAAGGCACCCAGCTGTCCCAATCTTCCTGCTGCTCATGCGGCATGAAGTCCATTTTCTTGGCATCTGCACCGACCTCCCCAACAAGGATGGGATACTTTTCAGCGACATTCAGAAAGCTCTTTTGCCAATTACTTTTCCATGGATAGACGTGGGTCGAATACATGACGCCATTCCCGCCATGATCATCCACCGCAAAGCCATTGAGGATACCGGAAAGATCATAGGCATAATCCAAGCCTCCGACGATGACGATATTTTGTGCTCCGGTCTCACGCACCGCATCGACCAAGGCCTGCATGCCGATCGACTCGAAGCCACGGGCGTTTTTCTTCTTATCCTCTTCACTGAGGAAGGCATCTTCATCTCCCTCTTTTTGCTTTTCCGCCACGAAGCCACCATTGCGCCAGACTTCCCAACTGGTTCCATGCGGCTCGTTCATCAGGTCGAACAAAACTGCCGGATGGTTTTTATAGGTGCTTGCCGCCTCTTTCCAGAAGTCCGCGTGAACTTGCCGTGGTGAACGGTAGCGATGCAGATCGAGGACCAGATAAGCACCCCGATTGGCCGTCATGATGACCGCATCGTGAATCAACTTTTTATACGCCTCCCCATCTTTACCAAACCAGTATTCTTCCTTCACCGGCAGACGAATCACATTGCCATTCCATTCATCCAAAACGACCTGGATCGACTTTAAAATATTCTCCCCTCTCGGGTTCCATTCCATACTGGGAACATTCGAGCCCTGCAACCAGACTTCCTCGCCCGCTGCGTTGTGCAGGCGATTCCCAACCACATGCAACTCCGATGGCCAGTTTTCGGGCTGCGCGGCTTCTGCATCCACATGCAGAAAGGCGCGCATCTTATCTTTCTCAGCCTTGACCGCCAACAAAGGCGCCGCATCGACCGGCTTCAGCACCAGGTTGTCCATATCCATGACGCCGGACTTCACATTAAACAAAGCAGGCATGAACTCGAGGGCAACGGCACCTTCCGGAACCAATAAATTGCGGCTGCGGTGCTGCCATCCATCCGTCGATTTCTTACTATATACATCGCCCCCGCCGCTGAGCTTTTTGCCATTCGCATCGAGGAATTTAAGCATGACACGAGCATCATGCCACGGCTCAGTGCCCTTCTTAATATCCGTAAGCCTCCAGTCAAAGGACAGCTCCAGCGCCTGCACATCTGCCGGTAGATCAATGACTGAGTAATACATGACCATCTTGTCCGGATTGTCCGACTGTAGGCGTAAATAACGATTCCCCGCTTCGATCTCGTAGGAGAGCCGATCCTTGAGCTTGCCCCAATGATCGGGCCGGCCGTCGTTGTTCCCATCTGCCTCCAAGCCGCCGTTAGCGATCAAGCTAGCATTTTCCGCTAAAACCTTAGCAGCCTTGCGCTGGCGTTGCTCCATTTTAGCACGCGCCTTCTCTGCTTTCTCCAGCTGGGCGGCCGCTGCGGCCTCCCGTAGTGGGGTCGCAGCGATCGACCGCATCTGCAGATCGTCCAAGTCAAAAACGCCCGCCTTCACATTGAAGAGACAAGGCATGAACTTGAGCGTATGCGCGCCCTCCGGCACCAGAAATGACATCTGCTTTTGCACCCAGCCATCGGTATCGCGATTACTATACGCGGGGCGCGGCTGCCCTTTTAACTTATTGCGATCCGCATCCATGAATTCCATCATGATGCGGGCATCAAACCAGGCCTTTTCTCCACGCTCCAAACCAGTGACCCGTTGCTTCCAGCTAAATTCCAAAGCCTCAACCCCCTCGGGCAATCGAAGCTCGCGATACAGCATCAGCATTTTACCAGGCTCCTGACTGGTCATGCGAATAAAGTAATTGCCAGCTTCATTTTCCCAGCTCGCTCCTGCGGGCTGCGGCCAGCCATCCGGCCAGGATTCAGATTCGGATTGCGGAGAGAAATCTTCCGCGATCACGCTTATTTGAGCAGACAAATGAACAAAGCTCACAAGAGCTAGAAACAAATAAAGCAATCGATTCATAAGGGATTTCAACGAGGGAATGAATTGAATGTGACGGAACTAAACAAAGCGAGTTCAAGCCACAGGCGGGGTCAGGAGAACCACCTTATAAACTCTTAAGATAAGAATGATCTCAAGTCAGGGCTAGTGCAATAGGTTGCCCCAAAGCGCGATAAGGAAACCTATTGCGAAGCCCTGAACTTTCACCGCCAAGCATTCAGGCTCAGAGTGAGACTGAATGACGCCCCTCCCCTTTATCCATTCTCAATATGGCCTTTAAATTCAAAAAAGCAGGTTTTACCGAGATCCCCGAGAAAGACCGCATCCCCTTTGCTCAGAAACTTGCCTTCGCCATGGGCACCAATACCGAATGGATTGGTAGTTCCCTGGTGACGAGCACCCTATGGATGCCCTTCTTCAACATCGGACTGGAGATCAGCCCCATTGTGCTGGGCATCATCCTCATGATCATGCGCGCCTGGGACGCGATCTCCGATCCTTTGGTGGGTAACTTCTCGGACAATGCCCGCACCCGCTGGGGGCGGCGACGTCCCTTCATTTTTCTCGCATCCCTGACCACCGCTGCGCTCTTCCCCTTCATCTGGAACTTCCCCGAGAGCGTCATCAACGGCAGTTCCTGGCTGGTACAAATCGCGGACTACATCCCCTTCCTGAGCGATGAACTAAGCAATCAGGATAAGGCATCCTTTGTTTATCTGACGGCGATCGGGCTCATTTACTTCACCAGTTTCACCTGCTGGTCGATGCCTTACTACGGCCTGCAGTTGGAACTCACGCCCAACTACGACGAACGCACGCGCTTGACCGTCGTCATGACCTTTGTGAGTAAAATACTCTCCTTCTTCGCCGGCTGGGCCTTTGTGGCCATTGTCTTTGTTGGCACCATTGCCAAGGGCGACATGAGTAGTCTGGAAGGCAAGCCGCAATGGATTCAATCAATGGTCGCGGGCATTCAGCCAATGCTCACCAGCTTCACCGGCGACCATCTGGACGACAAGCCGATCGTTTTGGGCATGAAAATCCTTTGCTGGTTCTTTGCACTCTTGCTGTTGATCTTCGGCATCATGCCGGGGCTCTTCGTCAAAGAGCGCTACTACGACAAAGAAGCCAGCCAGCAAAAGCCCGAATCTTTTTGGAAGAGCATCAAAGAATCGGCCACCTGTAAGCCGCTGTGGTCGCTGATAAGTGTGTCGTTCTTTCTCGTCATGGGCTACGCCTCGATCGGCGGGCTGGGTACCTACGTCATTATTTACTATGTATGTGATGGTGACATGCTCCAAGCCGGTGTGATCACCGGGCTCAAAGGATCTGTCCTCGCAGTCACCGGAATCGCGCTGTTGCCGTTTTTCACCTGGCTGGGCGAGAAACTGGATAAGCGCAAAGCGGTGATAATCATGCTAGGCACCTGTATCTTCGGGCACCTGCTCAACTATTTCCTCATGACGCCGAGCATGCCCTATCTGTTAATCATTGCCGGCTTCTTTGAATCCACTGCAATCGGAGCGGTCTGGCTCTTTTTGCCCTCGATGAAAGCGGATGTGGCGGACTGGGATGAAGTCGATACCAAGCGCCGCCGCGAGGGATCGATCAATGCCTTCTACTCTTGGTTCATTAAGACATCACTGGTCGTCTCCATGGGGATCGGGGGTGCGGTGCTCGAATATTCCGGCTATGACGCCAGCCTGGACCATCAGGCCGTGGCAGTCGTGGATAAAATGTTTCACCTATATTTAATTTTACCAGCCATCATGTGGGGCGTGGCCTTACTCTCCATCTGGTATTATCCGCTGAGCCGTGAACGAGCAGCCAGTATTCGTAAAGAACTGGAAAAACGACGTGGCTATGTTTAAGCTACCGCATTAAACAGTTTAACACGCCGTCAAGTAGAAGACTCTAAATAATGACTTACAAACGAATACAAAGCTACAGCCTGGGAATCCTACTTGTGCTGCAGATGTTCTCAACGCTCCACGCAGCAACGATCCCGGCGAACGACCCCAACATCCATTACAGTGGGCGGATCGATGACTCAAGCCCCGGCGAAGTTGTGTTCGCCTACTCTGGAGCCCGCGTGCGCATGGCCTTCGAAGGCGAAAGCATCGGGGCCTACATCGATGATCTGCATAAGAAAAACTCACTCATCGTATTTATCGATGGCCAGCGAGGGGAGAAACTGACGCTAGCGGGCAGTGGCGGCTACTACGAGTTGGCAAAAGATCTCAGTCCCGGGCCACACACCATTGAACTAGTCAAAGCGACCGAAGGCAATATCGGTAACATTCGCTTCAAAAGCTTTGAGTTAAGCGAGGATGGCAAAAGCCTGCCCTGGCCGACTCCGGAAACCCGTCGTATCGAATTTATCGGCGACTCGATCACCTGTGGCTATGGCATCGAAGCGGCCGACCAGCACCAAGCCTTCAAAGCTGAAGAGGAAAACTTTTGCGACACCTACGCCTTCCACGCCATTCGAAAGCTGCAGGCCGACTATTTGGTCGTCGCCCGCTCCGGAATCGGGATACTGCGCAACTACAACGGCCCCGCGGACGGAAGTGAGGATAATATGCCGGCCATCTACGAGCGAAGCCTGTTCAAATCCGAACTCCCGAAGTGGGATTATAAGCGTTTCACACCAGACGTGGTTTGTATTAATCTCTGCACAAACGACTTCAGCACCACTGGGCCCAATGTCCTCAAATTCGAAAGTAATTACACTGAATTTGTGCAACGCATTCAGTCCCAATATCCAAACGCCAAAATCGTGCTGCTACTCGGACCGATGACCAATGACCCCAAAATCAAAACCACCCTCGAGCGCGTTGCCTCGGAAACCAACAAGCCAAACAATCCAGTCTCATTTTTTGAAATGTCGGCACATGGAAAATACGGATACGGTGCCCATTACCACCCCTCTAAAAAACAAGCCGCAGTGAATGGCGCCGAACTGACGAGCTATTTACGCCAGCTCATGGCATGGGATTAAAACTAGGCACGTCTTGCCGTAAACATTTGAGAGGAATTTCTAACTAAGAATATCATCAACCGGCCAGAAAGGCGACTCCCCGCACTGAACTAGATAGTTCAAACGGCAAAGACTATTACTCTACGAATTCTACACACTCCCTTACCGAAAAGTTCATAGAACGCCCGGAACATATGACCGCCGTTACACTTAGTAGAGCACGACCATCTGATGACTCATCAGCTTGAGAACGTGAAAACGGGTGTGACGGTGAGACTCTGTAAACTCAAGCCCAGTCCCCTCCGGTTGCAAGCGAACTGCTTGCAACCGGTAATTCGACTCTCTGCAGCCTGCTGCATCAAAGAAACACGGCCGGTCGAGGAGAAGCCCGACACAGTGATGTGCACGGGCTTCGACCAACAAATAAGTAAGGGCTTTCTCCAAAGCGATGCGTCAGGCAGCACTCAGCAGTTTACTCTAATCGTCCGTACGGAAGGGCGTCACTGGTAACCCATTGCGATCTTGTAAGTTCGCGACGGGATTGATAGCCCAAGCGTAGCGCACAGCCACGGGATTCTCAATGAGTTCACTGGACACTTCGACCGTGTCTTTACCCACAATCTTGGCCTCGGCCCAAACAAATTCCTGATCTTCACCCGCGATGCTGAAGCCTTTCACTTCTTTGACATCGAAGGCATACAAGCCCTGATCAACATGATCGAATTTCAATGTCACGGTATTGCCCTCAACTGACATGGAAGCATAGCGTGGACTGTCACTGGCCATATCATAGCCGTAATCTTTAGCCAAAGCGTGGCGCACTAGACGGTCGGCCACGGTCTGCTTGTCGCGTGGGTGAATGTCGCGCCCCTCACCGGCATCGATGATCACCGCTTCACCGGTATTCGGCAAAGAAAGGGTCATGGTTTGCGCCTCGCGCAGATACGCCCAATTGTTATCTGAAGGCATCGATTCTTCAGATTGAAAATCTGCAAGTTGCACCCAGTAGAACGGAAAATCACCCTGCCCCCAGCGCTCGCGCCAGTTACGAATTAACAAGGGAAAGAGCTCACGGTATTGCTCCGCGCGACCAGCATTTGTTTCGCCTTGATACCAAATCACGCCGCGAATGCCGTATCCGGTCAGCGGATGCACCATGCCATTATAAATATTGGCCGGGCGATGCTGGTTCTTACGTGGGTCGCTGGGCCAGCGCTTACGCGGCTCTGGCTTACCAGCCGCCTCCCAAGCGTGAAATTCTGCAATCTTCTCGGCATGCACTTCATCTGTATAATCCGCAACACGTTGATCCCATGATGTGATATAGTCATCAAATGTGCCCTCCGCAGCCAATACATCACGTGGCACCCATGCTTCTGCTGCGGAGCCGCCCCATGCATTATCAATCAATCCAATCGGCACATCTAAAGCGTCGTTCAAGCGCTTACCAAAAAAATACCCGACCGCAGAGAAATCAGCGACCGAGGATGCGGTGGCCATTTTCCATTCGCCCTTGAAATCGTCCTGTAGCTCTTGTGTGCCATTTTGAGAGACCGTAATAAGGCGGATCTCTGGATGCTCCGCTGTGGCCAATTCCACCGCCGCATGGTTGGAATTTTTAACAGGCCACTGCATATTCGACTGGCCCGAACAGAACCAGACTTCACCAACGAGCACATCTTTGAATTGAAGCGTATTGTTACCGGCGACGCTCAAGGTGTAAGGACTGCCCATCGCCAAAGGATCAAGCTCGACTCGCCATTGTCCGGCATCGTTCGCCACAGTCGTATGCGACTGCTCTCCGATGGTGACGGTCACCGACTCGCCCGCATCAGCCGTGCCCCAGACGGGGTTGCTCTGCTCACGCTGGAGCACCATGTGATCGCCGAAAATACTCGGCAGATTCACATCTGCTTGCGCGGTAAAGCACAGGCAGGAAATTGACAGGATTGCGGGGATACGAGAGGTAATCGTCAACATAAGATGAGCAAAATCCAGCATTCGATGCGACAAGTGAAGCATAAAATGCCACAAATGTCCCAGTTGCAATCGATCAAGCTCGTATCGGTTCTCGCCTTTCATCGCAAAAATGGTCCATGATAAGATATGCTCGATGGACATTTCAGTACACAAGAACAGCGTGAACAATTACTACAGGCGAAGGCAAATACCTTTGGCTCCATTCACAACGACCGCGTCGACGAACTCTCCGAACTCGAATACCTGGACATCGAAATCAAGGAGACCCAAAGCAATCGCCGCAGTCGCAGTATGCCATTCTTCGCGATCGGGGCGGTCACTACTTTCTTTTCTTTTGCAGCCAATACAGCCCTCACGCACCTAATGGGCTTGCTAATGGGCATCGGCGCGTTCTGCGTCGCCGCATGGGTGCTACGGCACCATAACCAACGACTGCGTGTTTTGAAGGATAAACTCAAAAACGAGCAGCAAAGCAACGCAGCCGATCCGGGCCAGCAGCCCCCCGACTAGGACTCTGGCTACAGACCCGGTGCTAGCACCGATTCAATAAATTGCACGATCTGACACGTGTTAGAGCACAAGAAGATGGGGCTCACTGCGGCGAGGCATTAGATACTGCGAATCCTGTTTTATATACAAAATTCGCGAATCCCCCCCGCCCATGACCATCGAATACCTCAGCATCCTCATTTATCTCGTCTTCTTAGTCGGCCTCGGCTTTTGGGCGTCAAAAATGAACTCTTCTGTCAGCGACTACGTAGTGGGCGGCGGCAAAGCCACATGGTGGATGGCAGGCACCAGTATACTCGTGGGCGGGATCAGTGCCTTTACTTTTACCGGCAATGCCTCGGCCGCCTTCCTCTCGGGCCCGACTTTCCTGGTCATCTATGCGGCGGGCTGTTTCGGCTATTTGATCTGCGTCTTTCTGGCGCCTTGGTTTCGGCAAACCCGCGCGGAAACCTGGGCCGATGTGATGCGCGACCGCTTCGGGGTGTCTGTGGAGCAATTTAGCGTTAGCATCTCGGTGCTGACCTCGCCGCTGTCCGGAGCCATCCAACTCTATGCGCTGGCGATCTTCGCCAATGTGCTAATCCCTGAACTGGAAGTGCACTGGTTGATCTTGATCCTTGGTTCGGTCGCGGTCTTTTACTCCACCACCGGCGGTCGCTGGGCTGTGATGGCCACAGACTTTGTGCAAGGTCTGATTATGTTTGCTGTGACTTTGCTGGTGTTCCATCTCTCACTCAAAGCAGTGGGGGGATGGTCCGCCTTCTTCGGCTATTTCAGCGATCCGAAGTTCGCAGAGGATTTTAAATTTATTAAAGAGCCTGGCGCCTTCCCCAAAGATAAGTATTCTTTGAAATGGATCATCCTGATTTTTATCATGCAGATTCAGGGCTACATCAACCTCGGTACCGCGGGACGCTTCCTCACAGTCAAAGACGGCCCCTCGGCGCGCAAGGCCGCCCTACTCGCGGCGGTGCTGACCGCACTCGGCACCACGATTTGGTTCCTGCCACCGATGGCCGCACGCTTCCTAATGGAATCTGAAATTCTCTCAATGGACATCAAGGAGCCCGCCACTGCCAGCTATGCGATGATTGCCATTCACTTGCTTCCCAATGGTCTAACAGGGCTACTACTGGCGGCGATGTTTGCCTCCACCATGAGCTCGCTTGACAGCAGTCTCAACGGCACGGCGGGCGTCATTATTCGCAATGTCATCCCCTTCTTTCGTCGCTTGTTCAAACTCCCCGAACTGCCCGATAAAAATGGACTGCGCTGGTGCCAGATCATCACACTCTTTCTGGGAGCCGCGGTCATGATCCTAGCGATCGGTATGTCGGTGCAGCAAAAATTCGAACTGTTTGAAAGCTTCCTAATGATTACAGCCATTATCAGTATGCCATTGACGATTCCCATAGTTTTGGGCCTGTGGTGCAAACGCTTACATTGGTGGTCCTACTACATCATCGTCGCATTCGCCTCGATGCCGTCCTTGTATTTCTTCCTAGACGAACGCTCAGGCGCACGCGAGTGGTTCATTCAAGACCGTTTACCTTGGATCTACCTAGCCGGCGCCATCGGGTTTCTGCTCAGCCTCCCCCTCTGGCGCTACGCGAAAGATAGCTACAAAGAACGCGTGGACAACTTTTTCACACGCATGCATACGCCAATTGATTTCGACAAAGAAGTCGGCGAAGGCAACGACCACGTGCAGCTCCACATGGTGGGCGTCGCTTCGCTCATCATGTCCGGTATGGTCTGCCTCTTACTCTTCGTACCCAATACGCTGCTACAGCGACTGCAAATCCTCT
Organism: Thalassobacterium maritimum; assembly: GCF_031127805.1. Classification (NCBI taxonomy): domain Bacteria; kingdom Pseudomonadati; phylum Verrucomicrobiota; class Opitutia; order Puniceicoccales; family Coraliomargaritaceae; genus Thalassobacterium; species Thalassobacterium maritimum. The sequence continues at coordinate 74,162 of NZ_JARXHW010000022.1, forward strand.
TTATCGTTTGTTTCATGGGAGGCATCGGTACACTGTTGACCTGGAAGGCCCGAAGCATGAAGCGGGAGCACGCACACAAGACGATTAAAGAGCTAGAGGAAGCCCCCACTCCCGAGACGACCTAATGGCCCAGAGGCTACGCGAAAATATCACGACCAAGGTCAAGCCGTAGCCTCGAAACTCTGTTTCGGGGATGGAGTATATCGCCCCCGGTTCAGAGAACCGAG
>NZ_JARXHW010000230.1:0-476 GCF_031127805.1 Thalassobacterium maritimum
TATGCCTGGAAGAAGCGAGAACCCAGCGCTCGAAGTATTGCCGATGCTGAACACGCAAAACGTATCGAAGAGCTCTATGAGGCATCCGATAAGCGCGAAGGTCATCGTGTGATTCATGATCATTTGAAAGACGAATCAATTACTTGTGGCCGTGATAAAACCTTGAGGATTATGCAGGATCTTGGCATCGCCGGGATTCAAAAGAAAAGCTTCAAGCCACAAGGAACTGACAGCAATCACACCCTAGGCTATAGCCCGAATCGGTTGAAGGCACAAGGCATGCCGCAGGCATGTGATCTAGTCTGGGTCTGCGATACGACGTATCTGATGACCGATAACGGCTGGAACTATTTGGCCACAGTCATGGATCTGTTTAGTCGTCGTATCGTGGGCTGGGAGGTCTCCGAGCACAATGACGCCGATCTTGTGCGCAAGGCGCTCTACAAGGCCTCTCAGACGCGTCAAGGGTTCCTCAA
>NZ_JARXHW010000231.1:0-476 GCF_031127805.1 Thalassobacterium maritimum
TATGCCTGGAAGAAGCGAGAACCCAGCGCTCGAAGTATTGCCGATGCTGAACACGCAAAACGTATCGAAGAGCTCTATGAGGCATCCGATAAGCGAGAAGGTCATCGTGTGATTCATGATCATTTGAAAGACGAATCAATTACTTGTGGCCGTGATAAAACCTTGAGGATTATGCAGGACCTTGGAATCGTCGGGATTCAAAAGAAAAGCTTCAAGCCACAAGGAACTGACAGCAATCACACTCTAGGCTACAGCCCGAATCGGTTGAAGGCACAAGGCATGCCGCAGGCATGTGATCAAGTCTGGGTCTGCGATACGACCTATCTGATGACCGATAATGGCTGGAACTATTTGGCCACAGTCATGGATCTGTTTAGTCGCCGTATCGTGGGCTGGGAGGTCTCCGAGCACAATGACGCCGATCTTGTGCGCAAGGCGCTCTACAAGGCCTCTCAGACGCGTCAAGGGTTCCTCAA
>NZ_JARXHW010000232.1:0-475 GCF_031127805.1 Thalassobacterium maritimum
CGATCTCAAAAAGAATGAAGTTCTTCCCTAAAGTGGTATCTGGTGTCCGAATCGACGGGCGCTCGGTTTACAAGACCACCACAAGAAAAGCGTTCATGTCGAAGGGCACTTTCCTGTTTCCAGAGAACTATCTTGAAGACCTTCAAAGTGCGGTGAAGGAATCGGTTCCCCCTGAGGCATGGCAGCTAATTCGAAGAGAAAATAAAACAAAAGACCCCGATTACATCGAATACACGGAAACTGTTCGGAAGCAGCTGATAGGCGAGCTTGGCCTCCAAGACTCCGAAGAAGAAGTAAAGATCGGGTTGTATCATGGGGACATGTTTGTCATATCATTTCCCACAGATGAAAGAATCATAGATTTGCCCTATTACTACATGGGAATCCAACTGAAGCCCTTTAACCGAAAATGAGATCCAGACGCATCTATCAACTCCTTTCGCGCTCCGCGCTACAGTCGCGATAGTGCTTCACG
>NZ_JARXHW010000233.1:0-474 GCF_031127805.1 Thalassobacterium maritimum
AGCGGCGTATCGCCGCGTCAAAGCCAACGGCGGAGCCGCTGGTGTGGATGGAGTGAGTCTGGAAGATTTTACGCTGTGGTATCGACTACGGCGCACAGACTTGTTGCGCCGTCTGCATCTGGGGAACTACTGCCCGAGTCCGGTTCGCCGGACCCACATCGAAAAGAAGAACGGAAAGAAGCGCCCTTTGGGCATTCCGACTGTCTTCGACCGGATCGTGCAACAAGCGATCCATCAAGTGCTCTGTCCTATCTTGGATAGTAGCTTTAGCCCTAACAGCTACGGCTTCCGTCCGGGCTGTCGTGGGCATGATGCGGTTCGCCGCATCTTTGCTTGCAACCGTGAAGGCTTCAAATGGTCGGTGGATATCGATCTAAAATCGTTCTTCGATAAAGTCCCGCAAGCGCGTGCGTTGGAAGCACTACGTGAGCGTCTCGATGGGGATGGCCCTGTCGTGCGCTTGATTAAGCGCTA
>NZ_JARXHW010000234.1:0-461 GCF_031127805.1 Thalassobacterium maritimum
GCGACTCCGCCATCCGCCGCCTGGCTGCCAGAGTCAAGCGCATCGACCGCCTGGTGCGCGTCGCCCACGCCGACAAAAACGGCCGCCCACCCATCGAATCCGACGGCTACCCCGAAGGCCAATGGCTACTTGATAAAACAGCCGAGCTCGCCATTCAGGACAACGCCCCCAAGCCCATCCTACTCGGGCGTCACCTCTTAGAGCTCGGCATCAAGCCAGGTCCCCACTTCGGCAAAATCCTCGACCGCGCCTACGAAGCCCAGCTCGACGGCGCCTTCACCGAAGAAGAACAAGCCCGCGACTACCTCAAAAAGCTGGTAACCGAGATCTTGTAGGAGCTTCACTTGTGAAGACCGCCAAACACTAGCAGTCGCCCCAAACGTAGCAGGGTTGCTTTAGCGCCCTGTTTCCATGCCGAGCCGCTTTCAAAACACCAAATCGGGCGCTAAAGCAACCCGACT
>NZ_JARXHW010000235.1:0-461 GCF_031127805.1 Thalassobacterium maritimum
GCGACTCCGCCATCCGCCGCCTGGCTGCCAGAGTCAAGCGCATCGACCGCCTGGTGCGCGTCGCCCACGCCGACAAAAACGGCCGCCCACCCATCAAATCCGACGGCTACCCTGAAGGCCAATGGCTACTTGATAAAACAGCCGAGCTCGCCATTCAGGACAACGCCCCCAAGCCCATCCTACTCGGGCGCCACCTCTTAGAGCTCGGCATCAAGCCCGGCCCCCACTTCGGCAAAATCCTCGACCGCGCCTACGAAGCCCAGCTCGACGGCGCCTTCACCGAAGAAGAACAAGCCCGCGATTATTTAAAGAAATTGGTCCGTGAGATTTTGTAGGAGCTTCACTTGTGAAGACCGCCAAACACAGGCAGTCGCCCCAAACGTAGCAGGGTTGCTTTAGCGCCCTGTTTCCATGCCGAGCCGCTTTCAAAACACCAAATCGGGCGCTAAAGCAACCCGACT
>NZ_JARXHW010000236.1:0-460 GCF_031127805.1 Thalassobacterium maritimum
TTCTTTGGAATCGCCGTGCTACGGCATGTCCGCCGTAGCCTTGGCGAAGGAGGGACCCGTATGGCCGCTGTCAGTCCCGCCGAAGGGGAATGAGCGAAGCGATCGGGAGCAGCCGGACTTGCCTCTGGTTCCGAGGTCTGCCGACAAGACCGGGCGCGCAGCGAACCTGACCACCCACCCATAAACGCCGACCGGCGCGCGGGCAAGGGGAGCCAGGGCAATACAGCCGGTTGCAGCCCGAGCTACTGGAGGCGATCTTCAGTAGCACGAACCTCGAAGCGGCGTATCGCCGCGTCAAAGCCAACGGCGGAGCCGCTGGTGTGGATGGAGTAAGTCTGGAAGATTTTACGCTGTGGTATCGACTGCGGCGCAAAGACTTGTTGCGCCGTCTGCATCTGGGGAACTACTGCCCGAGTCCGGTTCGCCGCACTCACATCGAAAAGAAGAACGGAAAGAAGCG
>NZ_JARXHW010000237.1:0-459 GCF_031127805.1 Thalassobacterium maritimum
AACGCCCATGCAAATCGAAGAAAAAAAATTTCCCCCTAGGGGGAAGGAAGTTAGGAGGTGCAAGCTTGCATTACCAACACACAACAACTAACAATAAAAACCAAGTCGCCCTAGGCGACTTAACGCTGGGCGCACTCAACTGCAGCCGCACCAACTAATACAACATAAACAAGCATACTTAGAGAATCACTTCTCCACTGCTTTCAGTGCACCTCAAACCACTGATGCACACGGATGGACACTGATATTCTCTCATTCTGTTTTTCTTATCCGGGTTCATCGGTGTCTATCTGTGGTTCATTCAATTTCTTCCCATATCGTCAAAGGTAGGCATGGAGTGAGGCACGAACGGAATTGTCCTATCCTGCCTGGGTATGCCCGGCATGTTGATAACCTTATATGGTGAAAGTCCATTGTGAAAGACCTGAATAACAAATCAATCACTAGAGAAGCACAAGT
>NZ_JARXHW010000238.1:0-451 GCF_031127805.1 Thalassobacterium maritimum
TTTGGGGAACGTGCTGCTGGTCTCACCACTTCTCACTTCCTACTGCCTACTGGCCCGCAGGGCCTCCGGCCCCGGTTCTGAGAACCGAGGATACGCGTGGTTTGGAGCCGCGAAGGAAGGGGTAGCCTCAAAACTCCGTTTTGGGGAGCGTGCTGCTGGTCTCACCACTTCCTACTTTCTACTGCCTACTGGCCCGCAGGGCCTCCGGCCCCGGTTCAGAGAACCGAGGATACGCGTAGTTAGAGCCGCGAAGGAAAGCGTAGCCTCAAAACTCCGTTTTGGGGAACGTGCTGCTGGTCTCACCACTTCTCACTTCCTACTGACTACTGGCCCGCAGGGCCTCCGGCCCCGGTTCTGAGAACCGAGGATACGCGTGGTTTAAAGCTGCGAAGGAAGGGGTAGCCTCAAAACTCCGTTTTGGGGAACGTGCTGCTGGTCTCACCACTTCTCA
>NZ_JARXHW010000239.1:0-449 GCF_031127805.1 Thalassobacterium maritimum
CAACGCATCGAATACCCTGGAGCGATCTATCATGTGATCAGCCGTGGCAATTACCGCAAGGAGTTGTTCTTGAAGGCGAACACGGGTGAAGCGTTTGAACGCTGCCTATTTGAAGTGGTGAATCGCTGTGGGTGGAAGCTGCACGCGTATGTGATTATGAGTAATCACTTCCACTTGGTGGTTGAGACGCCTGAACCGAATCTAGTTGTTGGCATGAAGTGGCTACAAAGTACCTTTGCGACTCGCTTCAACCGCCTGCGCAAGGAGCGCGGGCACGTTTTTCAGGGGCGTTACAAAGCGATTCTGATTGGCTCGGATCGTCCGCTGTTGGGTTTGGTGGACTATGTTCATCTTAATCCTGTGCGGGCTAAGATTTGCTCTTTCCGCGAGCTAAAGGCCTACGCGCTATCCAGTTATCCGAAATATTTTAGACGTGATGTTCGTTCGGG